>JAILDS010000219.1 GCA_024689165.1 Clostridia bacterium | reverse complement strand
CGGAGTACGTGTCGAGCGAAAGCTTGCCGCCGTCGACGGTCAGCATGGTGTAGAGCGGGTCCTCGGTGAACAGCCTCATGGCGCACCAGGACAGCTCGAGAGCCTGCTCGTCAGGGTCGATGCGGTTCTTGCCCGCGCAGGACGCGGCCGTGAGGTAGAGCGTGCCGTCCGGGTCGGTGACAGAGCCGGAGGCGTAGTCCGGCACCTTTACGGCGAGGTTGTCCTTCATGAAATACGATCTGCCGTAGATGTGCTCGTGCCCGTTGAGAACGACGTCCACGTCAAACTCGTCCATGAGCGGCGAAAGGATGGTCTGGAGCAGGAAGTTGTCGTCGTCGAGGGCGTGGTGGCCGGTGCCGTAGATGTCGTGATGGAACACGCAGACCCGCCACTTCGCGTCGGGATTGCGGGCGACGGCGATCTTCATGAAATTGTAGTGCTCCGTGAACACTCCGTTCGTGGAGTTGAGCATAAGGAACAGGACGTCGCCGTAGCGGAACCAGTAATCGTTGTTGCCGGTCCTGGAGCTCGACAGGCCGCTCCACTCGTTAGGGTTGTTGACGTAGTATCTGTACGCGTCGCCCTTGTTGTCATGGTTGCCGACGACCGTCGCCATCGCGTAGTTGCGCAGTACGGGAGAGGCGAGCATGCAGGACCACTCATAACTGCTGTCGCCGTGCTGGGTCTGGTCGCCGCCGCTGATGATGAAGTCGGTCTGCGGCTGAGCCTTCAGTGCCGCGGCGAGGGTATTGCTGAAAAGCCGCGCCTCCTCGGGAGCGTCGGAGTCCTCATTGGGCTGCGCGTCGGACACGAACAGCGCCGTCACCACGGAAAAATCGCCGGTGGTGTACTCGTAAACGTCGCCGTAGCCGCCGTCCGTTTTATAGTCGTAATAATAAGTCGTGTTCTCTTTGAGCCCTCTCACGCTGACCTTGTTCGTTACCCAGCCGTCGACGTCGCTCTCTGTCGCCGTCCCGCCGAAGCCCTGGGCGTTTTTCATCCTCGCGTTGTCGGCGATGCGGACGATCGGGCTCACCGCTGCCTTGTTGCGGGAGTGCCAGCAGAAGCACAGCTCGCCCGCCGAGGAACCGGGGCTTATGAGGACTTTTGAAAAATCGCCGTCGCAGTATTCCTCCCACTGGACGGGGTCACAGGCATAATATCCCGGTCTGCGCGCCCCCGCGAGCGCGGGGAAGGCGGAGCAGACGCACAAAACGAGCGCAAGCGTGATACTTACGGTATTCCTGAAAGCTTTCATCGTTTTTCTCCCGTGCTGCCTTTACTTCCCGAGAAGGTCGAGAAGGTCGTCCTTCGGGACCACGCCGACCTTCTTGCCGACCGGCCTGCCGTCCTTCATAACGACGAACGTCGGTATGCTCATGACCCCGAACTGGGCGGCGAGGGTATCCTCGTCGTCAACGTTGACCTTGCAGACCTTGACGTCTGGGTATTCCGCGGCTATCTCCTCGACGACTGGGGCCATCATTCTGCACGGCCCGCACCAGGACGCCCAGAAGTCGATAAGCACGGGAAGAGCGCATCCGAGCACCTCCTGATCGAAGTTCGCCTCGGTAAGCTCCGTAACTGTCATAAACAACACTTCCTTTTTATCGAGATATCTTCTGACATGTTGTCATGATAACAGAAACGACGCTTTTATGCAAGCCTTTCCTTGACGAAACGTGTTTTTTAGATTATGATGTGATCAGTTCATTTTCGGAGTGGTTCCATGAAAAAATGCATCGCCGCGTTTTTTGCTTTTCTCCTTGCAGCCGCGCTCTGCGCCGCAGGAACGCCGTTTCGGGCGTCGGCCGCGGCGCGGCAGTCGTTCGGCAGCCGCGTCCTGCTCTTCGGCTCGGAGGACTCTTTTTCCTCCTCCGGCGGGGAGGAGGGGCTTGAAGTCGATTCCGATTCCGGCATCCCTTCGAGCTTTGACCTGCGCGACGTCGGCGGGCTCGCTTTGGTCACCGAAGTCAGGGACCAGGGCGTCACCGGCTGCTGCTGGGCGTTCGCTTCCCTGTCGAGCCTTGAGTCGAGCGCGATGATGCAGGGCATCATGACCTCGCCCGATCTTTCCGAATACCATCTGACCTGGTTCGCCTCCCGCTCGCTTGTCGAAAACGAATACGACCCGACGCGGGGCGACGGTATGAGCGTTGCCGACCCGTTCGGCTACGGCGGCAACGCGTGGATGGCGGCCGACTGCCTTGCGCGCGGCAGCGGGGCGGCTTTCGAAGAGGATTACCCCTTTGACGAGCACAACCCCTCGAACATGACGGGGATCTCCGAATCGGACAGGTACGTCGCGGCGCTCGGAATGTCCGACTTAACGCAGTATGATACCGCGTCCCAGGCCAAGCGCGCGATCATGACCACGGGCGCTCTGTACTGCACCTATTACGCCGACACGAGATACCTCTCAGAGGACAACAGCTCCTACTACTGCAGCACCTCACTGCCGTCGAAAAGGGCGGGCAACCACGCCGTCTCGGTCATCGGCTGGGACGACGGCTATTCGCGCCTGAATTTCCGTTTCGGCAAGAGGCCGCTTCACGACGGCGCGTGGCTCGTCAAGAACAGCTGGGGGAACACGCGCGGCGAGTACGGCGACGGCTACCTCTGGATCTCGTATTACGACACGACGCTGGCGAATTTCTGCTCCTTCACGGCTACCGACGAGCAGTATCTCGACCGCTACCAGTACGACGGGGCCGGCTTCGGGGGCGTGACGGTCACCGAGGGCGAGCCGACCGCGTGGGAAAGCAGCGTTTTCACCGCGAGGCGAAGCTCTCAGCTCGAAGCGGTCACGTTCATCAGCATGAACACCAACCTGTATTATACGGTCGACGTTTTCACGGACGTCCCTTCAGGCGGCATGCCCTTCGACGGGACGCTTGAAGCCGGCGCGACTGCAAGCGGGCATTTCGACTGCACGGGTCTGCACACCGTCGCGCTTTCCCGTCCGGTCCCGCTCGGCGCGGGCGACCGCTTCGCCGTAGTCGTCACCATCACGGACGGCGACGGCGACTCGATCTGCGTCACGCATGAGGACGACGGAGCGAGCAGTTTGTTCGCCGGTTCCGAAGAAACGGTGAGCTTTTATTCCGAACCCGGCAGAAGCTTCATGTCCTACGGCTCCGTCTGGGCGGATATGACCTCGGACCTTGCGCTGGGCGACCTGAACATCAAGGCTCTGACGAAAGAAAGGACCGTTCCCGACAGCGTGAAGGACTATGTCGCCGGCGACTCGGACAGGTCCGGCGACCTTACCGCCGCCGACGCCCGGCTCGCGCTCCGCCACGCAATAGGGCTCGAAAAGCTCGCCGCCGGCGCCGCGTGGCTGTCCGACGCGGACTCTTCCGGGCTCGTCGAGGCGCAGGACGCAAGACTAATACTCAGAGCAGTGCTTGGGCTGGAGGAGATAGACAAATGAAAAAAGGTATCGTAACAGGTTCAAGGACGTCCGGCGGCAAGCTGGTGATCTTCACGCGCATCCCTGTCTTCTGCGCGGCGGTGAAACTCGGCGACGAAGTGATATACGACGCCCTGAACGCCGACGAGCCCTACGACAGAAGGACCCACGTCTTTTATTCGGACTCGTTCCCTTCCGACGGGACGGTCCTGTTCATGTACAAGGCGACCTCGCGCTCCGCTCGCATCAGAACCTGCGCCGTGGGCCTCGCGGACGCGGAAAAGACCGACCGCGAAAGCTTTATCGCAGAAACCGACAACGGGATCAGCCCCAACGGTGAGACGCGCATAGAGCTCGCCCCCGGCGTGGAGTATATCGCGCTCAACTGCGCCGACCGGCACGGCCTGCCGGTAAAGATCTTCGTCCTTACCGTAGAAGCTGGCTCGGCGCGGCTTTACACCGGAACGCCCGACGACGGCTTCATGCCGAAAAACGTCAGGGCAAAGGTCCCGGATATGATAGCCGCGGCGGAAAAGAACGGCGTCTCCCCCATCGCCGCCGTCAACGCGGATTTCTTCGATATGTTCGGCGACTCGCACCCGGCGGGTCTGTGCGTCAAGCGCGGCAGGGTCGTTGCGAACGGCTTTTCCGACCGCCCCTTCGTCGGTCAGAAAAGGAACGGCGAATACGTGATCGGGACCGTCCCGGAGCTCTCCGGCGGGCTGTCGGAGCTTGAAACGGCGGTCGGCGGGCTCGAGCTGATCGTCGACGACGGCAAGCTCGCGGACATAGGCGAGCTCGAGCCGTTCTCATCCATACGGCACCCGAGGACCGCAGCGGGGATAACGCGCGGCGGCGGGCTCATCCTCGCGGTCGTCGACGGACGCATCGAGGAATACTCAAACGGGGCCAGCCTCGTCGACCTGGCTGATCTGATGATCTCCTTCGGCGCACAAAGAGCCGTCAACCTCGACGGCGGCGGCTCGTGCGTGATGTATATCAAAACGGGCGGCGGCATGGAGCTCCAGAACGTGCCCGCGGACCTCGTCCGCCCCCGCGCTAAGCTCATCAGGAAGGAATTCGACTGCCTGATACTGACAGCATGACCTCCGCGCGGAAAACGCCGTTTTGTGCGCTTATTACCAAGGTGCCTCCGTTGTTTTCCGCCGCGCGTCGGACGTTTTTGAGCCCTAGGCCGTGATTTCTCCTGTCGGCCTTGGTCGTTTTCGTTCCGGACTGCCCCGCCGCAGGGTTTTCGACCGTTATGATCAGGCACCCGTTCACAACCCCCGCCAAAACGTCTATCCGGCGTTTTTCGGCGGGGTTTTTCCGTATGGCTTCGACCGCGTTGTCGAGCAGATTGGCAAGAACGGTACAGAGGTCGGCGTCCGGGACGGAGTTCTCGGGTATCCTGCCCTCAAAGTAAAGGCTCCCGCCGTATCCGGCGGCAGAGACGGCCTTGTTGTTGAGTATCGCATCCGCGACGAAGCAGCCGCTCGATATCCTGTTGATCGCGCTTTCGGCGGACGCCGACATAGTCGCAAGATATTCCCTCGCTTCGTCCGTCCGCCCCGCGCCGAGAAGCGCGTTAATAACTATCAGGTGATTCCTGTAATCGTGGCGGAAGCGCCGCAGCTCCTCATCGTCGGTTATCAGCCGTTCTCCGAAGGTCTGCCTCGTCTCGAGCTGTTCAAGGATGCCGTTCTGCCGTCTGATCAGCCAGAATATCCTGAAAACAAGGTACATCACGCAGAGTATGACCGCCGCCGAGGAAAGAGTATATAAAACCGAATACCACGCCGGTGCTTCGCCGAAGACCTTGTAATAGCAGGTCAGCTCGAAAAGGAACAGCACCCCCCATACCCATTTCGGTATACCTTCGAAAACCTCCGGCAGGACGTTGATGTCCGTCCGCTTCGCGGCAAGCAGCACCGCGCCGGCAACGGCGAGATGCATCAAAGCAAGGACGAGGTTCTGCAGAACGAGGCTCTGCCCGATATACGGCGCGGCGAGCGAAAAGAACATCTCGACTGTCGCGTCATAAATGACGACCGTCAGCAGCGTTTTCGCCTGCCTGCGGTCGTCGAACAGCGCGTAGGACGCCGCGACGAGAAAGAGTGTCGAGGCTATGTCCGCGATACCGTCGAAGTCGTACAGATATTTCGACAGGAACGGCGCGAGCAGGAACGAATCCGCCGCGAAAAGAAGAACAAACAAAACGTAAGCCCAGACCGCGCGTACGGGCTTTTTCAGGAAAACGAGGCGGAATATCAGCCAGAGGCTCAGCGCCGCGCCGAGATCCGCAAGGAGTGAAAAAGTCGAATAAAGCAGTGACATCGATTTTGTCTTCCGGGGCCGCCGTCATCACGCAGACGGAGGCAGGTCTGCATGCGATACGCCCCGCAGCGGCCGTTCGCTGAGCGCCTTATCTGCGCTCGGAGAGCCTCTGCGTGTACGATTTCAGGAACGCAGCGCGGTTTCTTCGGCTGACGGAAATGACGTCGCCGTTGTCGAGCGTAATCTCCGAGTCGGTGTGCCTCACTACGTGGTCGAGGTTTATCAGGCAGCCGCGGCGGACACGGGCGAACAGTCGCGGTGAGAGCTCCGTCTCGAGCTGGGCGACGGTTTTCCGCGAGGTGTAAACGGTTTTTTCGGTGGTCACGGAAACGCCGTTGCGGTTCGCGTCCGCCCTGATTATTTCGTCCATCGGGACGGAAAGATCCGTCGCGACGAGAACCGGCCTGCGCTCGTTGAGCCTTGAAAGCCAGGAGTCAAGCACCTTGGCGATCTTCTCCCGGTCGAAGGGCTTCATGATGAACCGGAGGTGCTCCACGTCGTACGAGTCGAAAACGTAGTCGGAATAAGAGGAGATGAATACCACTTCGCACCCGGGGAAGCGGGCGCGAAGCCTTCGGGCGAGCTCGATCCCGTCGATGCCCGGCAGACAGCAGTCGAGCAGGGCAAGGTCGATCCTGTCCCGAGCGGCGAGCAGACTCTCCGCGTCGAAAAAGACCTTTATATCAGCCCCGAAGCCTTCCGGCTGAAGGCAGTCTTTGAGATAACGCTCAAGCTCTTCGGTTATCACAGGTTCGTCGTCACAGATCGCGATATTCATTTGCAGCTCCCGTAAACGTAATTAAACGATCTTTCCGCCCGGTTTGCCTGCCGAGCTTTGTCATGGATATTGTACAAAAACAGTACGGCTTTGTCAAACGTATCGGCTCCGCAGACGGTCAAAAATCGGCGCCAAACGGTCGATCATACTTCAGACGGTCGATTTTTGACGACAAACGGTGAAATAAGGATTGATTCACGCAAAATAAAAATGCTAATATGATACGCGGGAATTGATTTTATGAACGACGGACTGAAACGCCGGGGCTTCCGGCGGCCCGACGCCGTCGCAGGTACTTTTCGCGGATCACGAAACGGAAGGAGTTCTTAATATGTCAAAACGCGTTATCGCCTTAGCCACCGCGGTCGCGGTCGCCATGTCCGCGTCTCTGTTCGCCTTTGCAGAGACGAGCCCGGACGGGCTTTTCACCTATACGCTCAACGACGACGGGGAGGTCGGATTTTACGTTTCCGTCACGTCATATGAAGGCGCGTTCGAGGGCGACGTTACGATCCCGGACGAGCTGGGCGGGTACCCCGTCACGGATTTCCGCGGCGATTTCTCAAACGCCCAATCCGAAGGGATATCCGGCGGGCTGTACACGACCCATATCGGGACGCTGACACTGCCGAAGCACCTGAACAACTTCCGTATAACGCCGGGCGTAATCGCGGCGGAGCGATACGCCGCCGCACCGGACGCAGACTGCGTATCCGTCGACGAGACGGGCGCGCTTTACAGCTCGGACGGGTCGGAGTTCTACGTTTACCCGGCGTACAGCCCCGCGAAGGAATACCGTATCGCCGACACCGCTACGACCGTCTACGAACCGGGCTCTTACTCAAAGTACCTTGAGCGAATATATATACCCGGCTCCGTAAAAACCATACCACAGACCTCGTTCACATATGCGCAGGCCCTGCGCGAGGTGTTCCTTGAAGAGGGCGTCGAGACCATTGACGACAACTGTACGGGCGTCTGCCCCGCGATGGAGCGCTTCGTCATGCCGTCGACGCTCACGTCCATAGGCGTCAGCGGTCTCTCGGGCCTTGCGAAGGCGAAGGAGCTCGTGATCCCGGCGGCAGTCGAGTCAATCGGCAGCTACGGGCTTTCGGACAACGCGGAGCTCGAACGCCTCGTGTTTCTCGGCTTCCCCGAGAGCGTCGGAGCGTACGTTTTCTTGGACGACCCTGCGCTGACCGACGTTTATTTCGCCGGGACGGAAGATGAGTTCAACGCCTCTTCGCTCGCCGCCGCGCTGCCCGCAGGCGTGACGGCTCATTTCGGGGCCGTTTACGCCGACGCGAGCGGCGTGAAGCTCGATTTCGACGGGTCAAACCTCTCGCTTGACGGCAATATCACCGACGGCACGGAAAACAGCCTTTTCGCGTGGGATTTCTACCGCTCGGACATGCAGACCCTTATGCTGGGCGAAAACACAAGGCGAATCGGCGAATGGGCTTTTCACGACTGCGACTCTCTTGAAGAGATCGTCGTCTCCGGGGCGGACGTGACCGTCGCCGCGAACGCGTTTTCAGGCTGCGGCAGCCTCAGGACGATCATAGCCGCGGGAAATATCTCCTTCGCCCCCGGCACTCTGCCTGACGGCGTGCTCGTGTACGCTCCAGCCGGCTCGACCGTGACCGGCGCGGAAGACGTCGCGTATTATTCGTATTCCGACGGGGTCCTGACCCTCGACGGCGGGATCTACACCGACGCTTACGGTTTTCTCGACGCGGTCGCGGTAATGTGCGCGGGCTTCGGCGAGATCACGAGGATCAACGTCAGCGAGCTCCATCTCAACGGAGTGAGCTTCTATTACTACGATGAAGCCGGCAAAAAGCACGCCCTCGAGCAGAACACTCTCAGGGACGGTACAATCGAGGTCGGTACGACGGTAAACGGCGAGGACGTGAAGCTCAGCTTCAACGAGCTGTGCGGCGGCATCGCCGACGGCAGCCTCACGAGCTTTTACTTCGCCACGTCCACCGAGGCGCACGGCGACAATATCGACACGCCCGTCAAGATAAGCTTCGCCGAAAGAATAATCGAGGGCGTCCGCCGCGTCCTCAGCGCCATAGTCACCCTGCTCAACCGTCTGTTCAGGCTGCTTAAATCTCTCGGCGGGAAATAAACGGCTGCCGGTTCCGGAAACGACAACGCCCCGCGTCCTTACGACGCGGGGCGATCTGTCATACGCAGCTTTGAGTAATGACTACGCGGACCGTTTTATCGGTCTTCCTTCTTCTTCCTGCCGAGGACGGCTGCCGTACCGGCTATTGCGGCGACCGCAATGGCTATAGCGACGGTCATCGAGCCCTCGCCGGTGCCCGGGTTGCCGGGGGTCTTCTTGCCCGCGCCGCCGGAAGTGGTAGTTACCGGCTTGGTCGTGGTGGTCTTGTCTCCGTCGACGGGCTTGGTCGTGGTGGTAGTGGGCTTTGTAGTTGTTGTTGTGTCCTTTTTGCCGTCGTCAGTAGGCTTGGTGGTTGTAGTCGTCTTGCCGTCATCCGCCGGTTTTGTCGTTGTCGTGGTCGGATCCGTAGTCGGTGCAAGGGTCGTCGGATCGGTGGTCGGCGCTGCGGTGGTCGGATCCGTAGTCGGCGCAAGTGTGGTCGGCTCGGTGGTCGGGGCTGCGGTAGTAGGATCCGTTGTCGGCGCAAGGGTCGTCGGATCGGTGGTTGGTTCGGTGGTAGTATCATCAATTACGGTTATAGTGCCGGGCGTAATAACGGTACTAAGTCCGGCCCCATCTGAAGCAAAGTTTCCGCTGATTGTATAATCGCCAGCTTTAGCGTCAGTTTTAATATCAAAGCTCAAAGTCAAAACATCACCGTTGATGACTGAAGCAGCTGCAGCCACAAAAATGCCGTCAACTTCATTACAGTCCCATAAAAATGCGTCAAAATTCCACTTACCCCCTGCAAATACTAACGCATCGGTATCATATGAAAGCGATGTATAACCCAGATCCTTTACCGAAGAGTCGTTTTTTAAATTCAGAACAATTGTTACGCTTTCTCCTGGCTTTCCTGCAGCACTGGAAAACGAAGCGGAAAACTCGCCTGCAAACGCAGTTACAGCAGTCAATGTCAGCACAAACACGATACTGAGGAACAATGCAGCAATCTTTTTCTTCATGTTAAACTCCTTTACATTTGCAAAATATAATTTATTCTTATTCAGAACAAATTACGAACTAAGAGGGTATCGATCCGGAGCGTACTTATAGTATACAAGGTAGATAGCATCTTCGATGGTCACTTCCCCATTACCATCAAGATCTCCGCTTTGGTTAATGGGATAACGCTCAGGAGCATACTTGTAATATACCAAATATATGGCGTCTTCTATTTCAACGCTTCCATTACCGTCGAAATCACCGCGCGTAACCTTCGGCTCGTTCGGTATTGCCCACGGTATTACAGTCATCGGATAAGCGGGCACCTTGTTCAGTATTTCATCGATCCATTCAAAGTCTCCGTCTGGTGATTGTTCTTTGAACGATACAAGCTCGGCGCCGACGTAAATTTCCCGGATATCATTGCAGTCCAATGGTTTGAACGTTGCGTACAAAAGGGTTCCTTCCGACTCGCCATCCGTGATATTGGACCCGGAAAACGAATAAACATCATCCGAAGGCAAAAGTTCCTTGTACAGACCTCCTTCCTCAATACCAACGAGCTGCAAAAGCGTAGGGTCATAATCAAGCTTCGCTTTGCAGACTGCCCCCGGTTTCCAATCTGCGTTTTGCATCCTGACGCCTATAGTCACAACGGAATCTGGGTCGTATGCCATCAAACTTCCGCCTACGACAAACGTCGTCAAGTAGGGCATTCTCTCGACCGTTCCTTCCGCGAATTTGCCTGTCAGAGAAACGTTC
This sequence comes from Clostridia bacterium, assembly GCA_024689165.1. Classification (GTDB taxonomy): domain Bacteria; phylum Bacillota; class Clostridia; order Oscillospirales; family Acutalibacteraceae; genus JAILDS01. The sequence continues at coordinate 3,376 of JAILDS010000219.1, read as the reverse complement.
TTGTCCGGGCAGAATCGATAAAGCGGGTCGTCGCTGACAAAAATATCTTCTTCGTACCAACCGTCAAAAGAATACCCTTCATCCGGGATCGCATACAGATCAACGTAATCGCCCTTTGTGACGATCATCTCCCCTGAAACTGAGCCGTTACCGCCGGAAACAGCGCTAATAACAAGTTTGCCGTCCTCATCATCGGCGGAGATGAACTCGGGTTCTATCGGCTCTTCCGCTTCAGCCTGCAGATAACTGTCCTCATAAAACTCCGCTTCCATCTCCGAACCCGGCTGGTAAACCTTACCGTCCTCAAGCTCTACACCGAGGAAATTCCGTCTGCTGACCTCGTTCCCGTCCGAGTCGATCTTGCAGATCGTGTAATCCATGACACCGGTATCGTTCCCGATGAATCTGACGTCGTAATTTCCTTCGCCGGGCAGCCAGAACATTTTTTCATCTCCGTTGACTGCCATAACAACTGAATCATCCTGCGCGGCAACCTCTTCGTCGACCTGATTGTCAACGATTCTGCCGACAAGATCACCTGATTCAACATCATATATTTCTATATCGACAGGACAATTGTTAGTCCCGTAGAGCCCGTCGCGTTCCTTAATTTCGTTTTCCGGAAGGCTCATCATGAACGCGCAGTATGTCTCCATCATATGAGCTTCTGTAAAATAACGCTGCAATACTGTATTGTTGGTAATATCTGTGTCAAAAAAAACAGCAAGGTCACTCTCCAAATCTGTTTCATTAAATGCGCCAGAAGCAACCATATCACCTATATGTCCGGCAACTTCCTTGGTCAAGAAAAAGACAATAATCTTCTTGTACAAAGAATTGTACGGATTGTACAAAGAATCAGACGGTCCATTAGCTACAACAACCTTCTGACTATTAGCTATAAATACTCTCCCTATATTTATTAATCCCTTAATTTCTTTTCCTTGTTTATTTACAAAATGACAGAGAGTGTTTTGAAAAAACTCATATGGATGCCAGCCAAGCGGTGACAAAGGAAGGCTCTTTGAATAGTAGTCCTCTAATCCATGCACTTCTCGGTTCATCTCTGAAATAATATTATATACCGATAATTCTCCATCGGGATACGGATAGTATGATTTCCCAGATGTAAACAATGCATACTGAGAATTCATACTTTTTAACATTGAGTTGTATTCGCTTAATGATTTGATATTGGTCTTTGAAGGTAAGGACAATGTTGTACCATACCTTGTAAACCCCCATTGAGCAAGAAGCACCTTAGTTACAAAATCCTCAGGATTGACTATGTTGAAAATCCTTTTCTGCGCATCTGTTCCGATTTCAGAAAGATAATCCTTATATATCGCATTGGGCGTAGCGAATGTATAAGCATAGATATTGTTCGGATTCGTCGGATAATTCGGATTTCCGGTATTCAATCTGAGAAGTTCGGCTGCAAGCAGATTGGTCGCGGCTGCTCCTCTTGAATGCCCGGTCAGAACGAATTTTGCGTTAGAAGTGTTAATACCTTTTGACTGAAGTTTGCTCAAATATGTATCCAGATTACCTCGGACAAAGTTTTTCGCGTCTTTGAACCCGAGATGGACCTTCCCCTTTTCGGGGTCGTTTTTGTCAGCAGTTTTGCTTTCCAAACCGTATGGGTCAAAATTGGAATTCCACTGTAAACCGTTCGACCCAATGCTCGCAACGACAATAAGCGGAACGTGCTCTCCGCATATGACAATGTCTCTGTAGCCGATAAAACAATTCTCCTGATCTCTGCCTGCATCAGTAATCACAACATTGTTATTGTCGAAACCGAGCTTGTAAAGCATGTTTCTTATCTCATCTTTTTTCCCATACCCGACCAAACATAGCTGAGAACAGAACCGAGCAAGATCATGGTTGTAGAATTCAGAGCTCCCGCTCAGAAAAGCAGCATTGAGCCTGATCTCGGTCTCCCCCGCGTTCCCGCTCGCGGTAAAGCTTACTTTTGCAGTCTGATCGGTATAGGTATCACCAGGGGCAATAATAATATCCGATTTCTCCGAAAGATACGCAGAACTCATATAAGACCCGTCCGTAAGTCTGTACCACGTCGTGCCTTTACCTTTATTGTTTATTACAAGTCTGTCGACCGACACCTGCTGATTAAGAGAAAACGACGTCGAAGTCTTGGAACATGTTTTGTAAGGACCTGTTCTCGAAAAAGCGTCCGCGGAGACCACTATCAAGTTTTTTGATATTTTCGTGGACTTTATGCTTTTCGGATCGAATTTACCGCAACCGTTCTTACACATATGTGTATCTTTATCATAAGAATGGCCGCGTTTTGGTATTGTAACCGTTACCTCATAATGACAGACTGAACAAGTGCGAATCATTTCCCCGTCTTTATCGCAGGGCGGGTCGGTAATTACATCATTGTAAGTACAGGTGTCGTGAAGCTTAACGTCGTCGTAGATTATATAACCTCCGGAAACCCTGAACCATATTTCCTTATCGAAAGCAGTCGTACTTACAGCTTCCTGCGACACCAGGCGTGTCCCTTTAGAAGGTTCGGATACGACGTCACAAGCTTTATATGGACCCTTTCTTATTTTTGCGTCTGTTGTCTTTACAATAAGCCTGTGCTGTCCTAAAGGAATAACACTGTTCGAAACAACATGGATATCGCTCTGTCTGTAAGACTTACAATACTTACAAACCCCCCTCACATACTCATGCCTTGACCTATCAACGGGTATTTGTTCTGAAATCTTCTTTCCGCATTCACTGCATGTACGAGTACCCGTTCCCTCTGAAACGCAAGTCGGAGGAACAGTTTCGGAAAGCTTTCCCAGACAATGGACATGCTCTTTCAGATTTCCCGCATTGTCTTTACCGCCGTTATTCTTGTAGCAGATATAACAATTGTCGCCTACCTTATACCAGATGTTCCCGAAGCCGTTCGTAAACTGTTTTGTGGCTTTGACAGTAGTTTTACTGCTACCGGTGAATTTGATACTGACTTCATCCGCCACGCTGAATGGAGCTTTATGCGCTTTGCAGCTGCTTGTAACATCAAAATAGAGCACGGGGCTGAGCGATACTTCACTGCATCCCGAAGCACTGACATTATATGCTTTGCAGAGCGAACAGACCCCCTTTGAATAGTAGGCATCTTCGTGTTTTCCGGTCGATTTGCCGTGTTTTACGGCATTATCTACGTGGATATAACCAATGGTCTTCGCATCGCTGCCTTTACCGCTCCTCACTCGGTACCATTTATGTCCGAGCCCGTTCTTTATTTCATAGTCAATGTATATCAGGTCTTTATTTGCATAGGACGGATTTACCGGAGAAGCATTACCATAGGCATGTTCTTTGACTTTGTCGGCAGCTTTAGTGTTGA
>JAILDS010000151.1 GCA_024689165.1 Clostridia bacterium | reverse complement strand
GGTCATTCCCACGCGCAGCGGCGAGGACCTGTACTTCGACCACGCCTCCGGCTGCTGGCGGATGTACAATTACATCACCGGTGCGTCCTCTTTCGACGAGATAGACTCACCGGAGCGCTTCCGCAGGGCGGGCGGCGCCTTCGGCGAGTTCGCTATGCTGCTGTCCGACCTCCCCGGCGAAAGTCTCAGCGAGACCATACCGGACTTCCACAACACCGCGAAGCGCTACGAGGCCTTCCTTTCCGCCGTGGAGGAAGACAGGTTCTCCCGCGCGGCAAGCGCTCTGTCCGAAATAGAATTCCTGAAGAACCGATGCGCCGAGATGTCCGTCCTCGTCGATCTTGCCTCATCGGGCGAGCTGCCCGTCAGGGTCACGCACAACGACACGAAGCTCAACAACGTCCTTTTTGACGACGTTACGGGCGAGACCGTCTGCGTGGTCGACCTCGACACCGTCATGCCGGGCCTGTCGCTGTACGATTTCGGCGACTCGATCCGCTACGGAGCCAATACCGCCGCCGAGGACGAAAAGGACCTGTCGAAGGTCGCCGTCTCGCCTCAGATGTACGAGGCGTTCACCGAAGGATACCTGTCGCAGGCGGGCTCCGTGCTCAACAAAAAAGAGCTCGAGCTGCTCCCCTTCTCGGCCAAGCTGCTGACGATGGAATGCGGCATGCGCTTCCTGACCGACTGGCTGTCCGGCGACACGTATTTTTCCACCGCCTACGCGGGGCACAACCTCGTGCGCGCGAAATGCCAGCTCGCTCTCGCCGCCGATATGGAAAGAAATATGACCGAGCTCGAAAAAATCACCGAGCTCGTGATCGGGGCAGCGTAAAGCGACGTATTTACCCGAACAGCAGCTCAGACAGGACGGTCTGCGCCTCCTCCCGGCTCATGCCCGGCTCGATCTGAGGACAGTACAGGAGCCTGAACACGGCCGAGTCGATCTCCGGTATGTCCGGACAGATCTCAGGATAGATCGAAAACAGGCTGTCCGCCCTCAGGTCCGAGTCGTGAGGCAGCCCCATGACCTGAAGCAGCTCCTCATAGATAACGCTTATCTGTTTCTCGAGTGACAATTCTTCCGTGACTATACCGACCTCTCCCGAAAAGATCTCGCCCATTCGCACGGAATTGTCCCACATGAAACGGTTGAGCCCGTTGAAATCCTCGTCCGTGATGCCGATGGCATCGCGGACGTGTTCTTTTGAGCCGAAATACACGGTCAGGTTCGCTTCCGACGGGTCGTTCGTCAGCTGTATCCCCGGAAAGCCCGGCACGGAATTCATAAAGGCAAAGGTACTTTCAACGGCGCCGAAAAGCTCCTCCGGGCAGCCGTCGCTGAAATAGCAGCGCACCGGGACCGTGAACTTCCGGATGACGTCATGGTCGGCGTCGTCGCCGTCCCCTACGTATTCGCTGCCGAAGGCCACGTCGAGGAAATACCCGGACAGCTCGTTCCTGTCGACCTCCTCCGGCAGAAACAGCGCCGGCGTCGGAGCGCCGGTCGTCTCTGCCGGGTCTGCGCCGGTCTGCGAAGCGGTGGCCTGAGACGCCGGGAGCCCGGTCGCGGGAGCCGCGGTCGATGCCGGAGCGGCAGTCGTCGCAGCAGCCGCGTCGTCGATCCCCTGCGAGTATTCCTTTATGGAACGGACGCCCATAAGGACGCAGATCACGACCAAAACGACGGATATCGCGATACAAATATATGTTTTTCTCAAAGCGTGCCTCCAAAAAGTAATTCTTTTGTAAGAAATATCCGTCTTGAAAATCAGACCTTAAGGGAGTAAAATAGGAGCAGTATTTCCTTGAGGGGTGGTTTTTCTTTGAAGAAATATGCTTGCCTCGCGGTATGTCTGGTGGTGATCGCCGGCGCATTCACCTTTATTTCCGGCGCCGCGGACGATTATCTTGACCCGTTTTCCGACCGTGCCTCCGAGGCGGAAGTCACGACGCTCGGCGGGGGCAGAATAGATATCGACGACGTGATCGCCGATTCGCGTGTTCTGACCGCGCTGAGGAATCTGTACGATCAGGCCGACTCGGGCATTGCCGCCGCGATAGACAACATCGCCAACGGCAACTACACGAACGTGGATATCGACGCTATCCGTTCCGCGCTCGGTTCTCTCGGCTCGCTCATCCCGAGCAACATGCTGACCGACGGGATACGTTCCCTGTTCGGAGGCGGCACCGGCACGACGGCTCCGAGCGTTACAGGATCGGTGTACACTACCGCCGCGCCCGCAGTGACGCAGGCTCCCGCGCCGGTGACCTACGCGCCGATCACCTCGCCGCCGACCTACACGCAGATATTCTCCTACGTCGTGACGACCGAGAACACAACAGTCGAGGTCACGACCGAGCCCGTCACCGAGCCGGTCGCCCAGCCCGCGACGACGGAGACCGTCCCCGTGGTCACGGCGCCCGTTTACACCACGAACTATATCGAAACGACCGCTCCGACCGAGCCCGCCACGAATCCGATAGTCGTCGACAATTCGCTCTCCACCCCGGCGAAGATCGGCATCGCGATCCTCGTGCTCTGCGCCGTCGCCGCAGTAGTCCTCGCGGTGGCGCTGAAAAAGCAGCGCGAGAAGGAAGAAAGGGGCTATTGACGCGCCTTACGGCGGTTTTTACCACCTGTTGTCCGAAAACTCACAGAAGGCGGGCATATCCTTTATCTCGAGTTCTCTGCCGTCGTCGAGCACGGCGCGCCCGTTCCACAGCCCGTGCACCTGATGGCAGATATTGCCCAGACAGATCACCCTCGACGACGTGAAGTTGTCGTAGACCGGAGTCATCGTCATTTCAAAGCGGCCGTCCTCCTCCGAAAAACGCCAGTCGGAGAGCCAGCCGCTTTTTTCGAGCCTTATTTTCCCGAGCTTATGCGCCGTGCCTCCGTAAAACAGCGTATTTTCGGTAAAAGAATCCATCCTGCCGAAGCCCCAGCCGATCTCGAAGCCGAAAACGGTCCCGTCCAGCCTGTAAGCCCCGTTGCCCCAGTACCAGGAGCATTTATAAGGCCACACGCCGCGCCCCCAGTCCAGAAGACCGAAGGCGTCCTCCGGGTCGAAGGAGACCGTCCTGTCGCGGGTCCTGACGTAACCCTTCACGGGCATGCAGTTGATCTTCTGGTTGAGATAAAAATGCCCGGGCTCGTCGAACGGCACCGCCATCGTCAGTGACTCGAGCCCCTGCGGCATCGTGAACTCAAGGGCGCTCTGTATCGCCGGGCTCTCGAAAACGATCAGACGCCGTTTCCCGTCGACCCGGATGTCGATCCCGGCGCCGCCGAGCTTTCTGCTCAGAACGTGCGGCGTCATGGCGTCGCTCTCCATACCGAAGGAGCCCCGGGTCAGAAGAGCCGGTCTGAAGACCTCCCAACGCTCGCCGGTCGTCCTGTCGAAAAGGACGAAGCTTATCCCGCCGCCCATCGAGATGTCCGCCACGGTCGCCTGAACGGTGTACCTCGGGTCCGAGATCTGATAGAAGTCCCACTCCTTTATGCGCATGGGGTTCGCCTTTATCGCGCCCCTGTCGTAGACATAGTTGTTCCGCCTGCACCAGCCGGGCAGGGCCACGTTCCCGTCCGCGTCCAGCAGCCGGGTCGGGGACGTTATTTCGTTCTGCTTCATTTTTCCTCCGCGTCTGTCAGAATACCGGCTTTATTTTACTCCGGCTTACGATTTGCGTCAACTTGTTTTTGATCGGTTCAGAAGAACGGGAACGGTTTTTAAACCCATTGCGGCGCGCGACGCAAAAAAAACGCGCCCCGCTGCAAGGCGGGGCGCGGAAGCTGTGCGAAATATTTATCCGGCGCCGCGCAGGGCTCTTACGACCCTCGCGACCGGCAGACCGACGACATTGCACCAGTCGCCGCGTATCTCTCTGACGAGCAGGCAGCCGCGCCCCTGAATGCCGTACGCGCCGGCTTTGTCCATGGGCTCGCCGGTGGCGACGTAATCGTTGATCTCTTCTTCCGACAGTTCATAGAACGTCACGTCGGTCTTTTCATAGAAAACGACAGGCTCTTTTCCGGGTCTGCGGATACAGACGCCCGTATAAACGCAGTGCGTGTTCCCCGACAGTTCCGAGAGCATCCGGCGCGCGTCGTCCACGTCCTTCGGCTTGCCCAGAACGGCGCCGTCAAGACAGACGACAGTGTCGGCTGCGAGGACCGTGTCGCCGGCATCCGCTTCGGCGGCGTCGGCTTTGAGCCGCGCGAGCTCCGCGACGTATTCGCCGGGGTCGCCGCCCGTAAACGGCGGCTCACTGCAGCTCGACGGACGGACGGTGAACTCGAGCCCCGCCTGCGCGAGAAGCTCCCTTCGGCG
>JAILDS010000148.1 GCA_024689165.1 Clostridia bacterium | reverse complement strand
CCTTCAAGCCTGCAGAGAGACCCGCCGTGATGGATGCGGGCAAGCTCGAACATCTGACCGCTCGCAGTCAGGCGGGCCGAGCCCGGATCGACTTCGATCGCCCCCTCGTTCACCGGCTGGAAATACGTGCAAAAGGCTATACCGAGCCGGGAGGAACGATTGACGAGCATATTGAGCACTTTTGCCGCGAAAATACCCTCGGCGACGCAGGAGGGACGGAACCAGCTGTAAAAGATGTTCCACTCGTCGTAAGAGATAACGGCTCCCGGCGCAAGCCCGTCAAGGCTTTTCCGCATCCGCTCGGCCGTTTGAGCGACTCCCGCGGCGGCGCCGGCGACCGAAAGGTATGTGTTTTCAAGCCGTTTTTCCGTATAGTCCATCTGCGGGAAAGCGTAATGGTGAAGCGAAACGTTCTTAACGATCGGCAGAAGCGCGGCGGCGGAATCGCGCGCCCAGTCGTCGTTCGGGTACGGTCCTGAGCTGAAAAGCTCGATCTGCGGATCGGCATCAAGCATCGCCTCCGCGTGAAGCCTCGCGAGCGAAGCGTATTCTGCGGGGCCTTTCGGGCCTTCCATATGGCCGTATCCCATCTCATTGCCCAGCGACCAGAAACGGACTCCGTAGGGCTCGGCGCTGCCGTTTCCGGCGCGTTTTGCGCCGTACTCCGTATCGGCCAGACCGTTGCAGTATTCCACCCACCCGGCGCTTTCCTCCGGCGTGTTCCAGACGGCGTTTATCGTCAGGAACGGCTCTGCTCCGATCTCACGGCAAAGGGCTATGAAGTCGTCCGTGGATATCTCGTGAAAATCGTAGCCGTGACTGTATGGCTGCGTCTCGTCTTCCATGAAGCTTTGAAGCGGTCCGCGCATGTCGGACGGAAGAAGGCCGTCCTTCCAGCGGTATTCGCCCGCGAAATTGCCTCCGGGCCAGCGCAGGACAGTAGGTGCGATCTGTTTGAGGCAATCGACGACGTCCCGCCTCATGCCGCGGAAATTGTCGGCGGGCATGAGAGACGCCGCGCCGAAAGTCACAAGCGTCTTCTCGAAAAACGTAAGGTAAAGACAGCCCGAGTCGTCTGATTCCTCCGGCTCAAACTCCGCGCGCAGGATCTCCCAGTCGCCGGGTTCGACGTCAAAAAAAGCTTCCGCCAGCGTTGTGGCTCCGTCCGAGCTTGTCAAAGCGGCCCTGAGACGGACAGGCTCGCAGCTTTTCACTACCGCTCTGAATTCGTATTCGGTTTTGCTTTTTATGTAAAGGCTGCCCTGCCTGATGCCGCACACACCTCCATGGACGTTCTGAGCTCTCTGGCTCTGCAGCTCGTTCCTTCTGGGCATTTTTTCGCAGCCGATATGGCGTGTATAGGCGTCTGAGCCGTCATTCTGAAAGAAGGCGAGGTCGCCGACCCCATCCCATTCGGAGGCTACGCCGATGATCGAGGGTTTGCCGGCAAATTTGCGGTTCCTCAGCATCTGAGCCGAAAGCCCGCCGTTGACGGCAGAGCGGGTATGCTCAAGGTTGTGCCCGAAAATGTACTCCGACAGCGGTTCCGTTTTATTCGTATCGACCTTGATACCGATCGTTTTTGCCATTAGTCTTCCTCCGTTCGGTCACAGGGCGGCAGAAGCGTTATCGCCCCGTCGGTTTTTCAGGCCCCGGTAAAGCTCCCGTAACATCTCATCGTAAAACGCCTCGACAGCGGCGCTTTTTCGTCCGTTATCGGTCTGTCACGCGTCTGTGGAAAACAGATTCCTGAAGAAAAGGAATATGTTGTGGAAAAACGCGGCTATACTGCCGAAAAAGCCCGTGTGGACGGCGCCGCAGAAACGGCAGAAGCCCTCGGGGACACCTTCCGTTACTGCGTGCGCTCCGTCGCCGTACGCGGTCTGTCCGCCCTGAAGAGCAAGCCCGACCGTCGTACCTCCGATCGTGCCCGCGGCGGTATAATCCCACGTTTCAAAACCGTTTTTTACCGCAGCCGAATCCGAGCTCAGCGTGAAATCGAAATTTCCCGCATCCGCGAACATGGGATCGGCGACCGAGGTATTTCCGAGAAGACGGGCTGTCTGCGCCTGTTTCACCGTCATTTTTCTGTCGCCTGAGCCGCCTTTGCACACAAACACGTCTCTGCCGAGGGAAAGATCCCAGAGCGTATTGTTTTCCGCAGTAAGGTTCGCAGCGGAGTGCATTAGGCTGAACGCGGGGGCGCCGTTGTCGGTCAGTATGATGTTCCCTGTGAAATCGGCGGTCTTGTGACCTTCGTCGCGGGAATTCACGCGGACCTGCGACTCGCCGCTCATGGCGAAGATATTGTTTCTGACCGTGTTGTCCTTACCGTAATGCAGGTGATACGAATCGCTGCCGCATGCAAAAACGAGGTTCTTTTCCACAAGAATCTGAGAGGAACCCTCGTCAAGATAAACGCCCCAGCCGCCGTAGCCGCCCTCGCCTGGGTCGGCGGCGACGTTATGGAAAACGTTGCCGGAGATAACGGTGCCCGGCTGTATGCCGAGGGTGTAAACGCCGCCCATATCGGAAAGCCAGCCCTGCCCGATGTTATAAACCAGGTTCTCCGTGATTTTGATATTGTTCGTCAGCTGGTAACTGTAGCCCCAGACCCAGCCGTCGGAGATCGCGGTATAGTAGCCGTCGGATATCTCGTTGTGAGAGATCTGAGCTCCGTCGCAGTAAGTGATCTGAACGCCTATGGCGCAGAAGAATTTTCTGCCGTAGCCCGAGATATCGTTGTTCGTGACCGTGATATCCGCGGTGCAGTCGGCTTCCTCGGGTCTGCAGTTAGTACCGCCGACGAATACGCCCGTCGCGGCGATATTGCGGAAAAGGCAGCTGTCCACACGGCTGCGCTTAACGCCTGCGAGAAGCTTTACCGCGGACGCGCCGAGGTTGGTAAACTCGCAGTTGGTGAACGAAACGTTCTGAGCGTATCTGACCTCGATGACTCCGCGCACGTCGTACGCCGCCTGAGGCGCGTCGATGTCCGCCGGCCCCCGCCATTCTCCGCACCAATCGGTGGGAACGGGGATCATCCAGTCGGTCTCGGTAAAACGGACGCGATCAAAAGAAATGCCGTCCACGCCCTCGATCTCGACAAGCCGCTCAAGTGACGAGGCGTAAAGCGTCAGAGAGTCGGCGGTCTCGCCGTCACGTGGGACGTAATACAGCTTTTCGGTCTGTGTATTCAGGTACCATTCTCCGGGCTCGTTCATCGCCTCGAAAACGTTCTCGAAGTAATAGCGGTCTATGTCTCTGATCAGCATCGACGAGGGCCGCGACAGGCTCAGCTTGCCCGTCGCATAGTCGACGCCGGTCAGGAACATCAGCTCGTCGTGCCAGTAGTGCAGGATGCGCACCTGCACGTCCTGCGGATTTGTAAACTCAGTCAGATCTTCGGGGTCGGCGAAGAACGAACGCTGTCCGTACGTCAGCGACCAGGGCGTGTTTTCAGCGGTCCAGAGGTCGTCCTCCGGCGCTGTCGCTTTGACCTTGAAATAGCCTTTTTCGGGATAACGCGCGACCGGAAGCTGCTCCCCGCCGCAGAACAGCGATTTGAAGCCCACGGGATCCGACTCGGGATCCAGCGTCTTTGTGAATACCCTTACGCCGTTGACCGTCTCTTCCGAAAAACCGGTGATCGCGCGCGAGCCCGTGATCAGAGCTTCTTCACCCGGGAAAGACGCGAAAGTGACGTTAGGCAGGTCGTCCGGACCGAACGCGAGGGGTTCGGTCTGCTCATACCTGCCGCCGCGCAGCCATACCCGGACGGTCTCATCCTCTGCGACGACGCCCTTCAAAGCTTTCAGTCTCTCTTTAGCGGCCGGAATCGTTTTAAGAGGCGCATCCTTCGTTCCTGCGGCGCTGTCGTCGCCGGAGGGAGAAACGAACAGGTCGTTCGGTCCCTCCTCGGGTTCAGCCGCCCGTGAGCGCGGGGAGAACGCGGCGAACATGCCGGGCATGATAAAAACGAGCGTCATGGTCAAAAACATACTGATGAGCTTTTTCATCGGACAGACCTCCCATTATTCAGATCGCGGCTACGGTGTTTCCCCTGTCAGTTGCTCACGCTCATTTTCCTTTTGCCCTGACTATGGCGTTGAAAAGCGAAGACGCGTTGTCCGCCGGCACGTCGCAGGCGTAATGCCAGACGAACACGCCGCCGAGCTTCTGACTTACGGCGTATCTCGTTTTTGCGTAAATAAGGTCCGGCGTATTGAAGGACGCAGTCACGCCGTTTTGCTCGTCCTCATACAGGCCTATCCTGTCGACCTTGTCATAATAATCGGCCCAGTTGTACCAGATTGCCTCTTCCGTGGTCGGTCTGGCGTAGAACGGAAGCCCCAGCTCGAGCTGTTCGGGCTTGTAGCCGAGGTCGAACATATTGTTGATAAGGTCCTTCGCGTTGCGCAGTGAAGAGTGCGCGTGGGTCTGGTAATCCCATACGTCATAGCACATCAGCTCCGCCCGGTCTATGACCGCTATGGCCTCAGCCGGAAGTCCCGCGCACCATGCGGACAGGGCGCAGCCTATTGTGTATTCGTCGCCGAGCGTCCTGTCGAGCGAAACGAGAAAATCCCCGTAGTCCCGCTTCTGCTCATCCGATAGCGGGAACTCATAGTCGAACGAAACGCCGTTGAGCCCGTAGTTTTCGAGCACCGATCTGATCTCAGGCTCAAGATTGCCGCTGTCGAAGGCCTGCTTGTGCTGTTCGCCCATAGCCTGCATATTCTCTTCGAATACGGAGCTCCCGTTGCCCCATGGCCCGAAGATGTTCAGCTGCAGCCTGATATCGAACCCTTCGGTCTTCTCGCGAACAGCTCTGATTATCCCGTCGAACTCGCTGTTGAGATTTATGTGCCCTTCGGTGTCGAAGCCGGCGAGCGCGCCGATAAGGATAATATCGGTAACGTCCCCGAGGTGAGATATGTCCATGTTTTCGACCGCCGCGGCGTTGTCCGCGACAAGGTACGCGGTGACTCTCAGGTCTTCTCCTCCCTTCGGCGGGAACAGACCGCCGAGCATGCCGAGCATCGAGAAGTAAAGCGCCATGATGAAGCAAACGGCTTTGTAAAAGAAACTCATGCCTTTGACTTCTTTCTTTTGTTAGTTTCGGTTATCTCTCCCGCTTTAGTCAGAACGACCTTGGTAAGAAGCGGGCCTATCAGCTCGTAAACGATAGTCGCGCTGAGCACGACCGCACGTATACGGTCCGCATAAACGGGCAGATCCTTGACGACGAGCTGGCTCATGCCTATCGCGACGCCTGCCTGAGGAATGAGCGTTACGCCGAGGTAACGGACGACGTTTTTCGCCTGATGCGTCAGCCCGGAGCCTATGGCGGCTCCCGTATACTTGCCCGCCGCTCTGAAAACTATGTAAAGCACGCCAAGAAGCCCGACCGTCGGAAGTACCGAAAGCTTCAGTTCCGCGCCGGAGATGACGAAAAACAGCATAAAAAGCGGCGGGGTCCAGCGGTCGCAGGCCTCGTATACCGTGTCGGAATCATCGAACAGGTTCGACAGCACCGCGCTTTCCATCATACACAGCAGCAGCGAAGACAGCCCGAGCGCGTCGGCGAGTGAGACGCCCAGAAAAACGGCGCAGATCACGCACATCATGCGGTTTATCCTCGAGTGGAAGAACCGCATACACAGCGCGAGGACCAGCCCCAGAACGGCACCGACGGCAAGCGACGAGCCTATCTGTCTGATCGGGTTCCATATCATCTGGAGCAGTGAGAGCTCAGCCGCGCCCTCGAGAGACTGCGCGATACTGACGCAAACCGAGTAGCTTATTAACCCGAGCGCGTCGTCGAGCGCGACGACAGGCAGAAGAATGTTTGTTACCGGGCCTTTTGCCTTATACTGGCGCACGACGAGAAGCGTCGCGGCGGGAGCCGTGGCGCAGCCGATGGCTCCGAGGGTCAGCGCGAGGGCCGTCGGGAAGCGGAACAGCTTTAATATGACTATAACGAAAGCAAGCGCCGTGAACGCCTCAAAAAAGGTGATCAGCAGAATAGACGCGCCGAGCTTTTTCAGATTCGACAGTTTGAACGAGTTGCCGATCGTAAATGCTATGAACCCCAGCGCGACGGTGCTTATCACCGATAAGCTCCCGACGGTATCCTCCGAAATGAGTCTGAGGACGTACGGCCCGATGAGGAGCCCCGCTACGAGGTATCCCGTAACGTTAGGCAGATGGACGAGCTTTGTCAGTCTGTTGAAAAGAAGGCCCGCGACCATTGCAAGCCCAAGATAAAAAACAGAATTGAATTCCATAAGCAGAATAACAGTAAAAGCGGATCAGCGCACGGATCCGTCGGGCACGGCGCGGAACAGCCCCCTGACGCCGCCGATGGGCAGGGTGAACATTATCCCCGTGTTCGGCTTCTCGATACCGCCGACCTCCTCGGATATGAGCTCCTGAGCAGCTTCGACCTTTTCATCGGGCAGGACGAGCAGCATGAGTTTGTTTTCATGCTTGTCCGTTCCGTTTATGAAACGCCGGAGAGAACCGAAGATCGGGGGCGGCTCGATGTTTGAGGAATCAAGTATGCTGACGGCGCCCTCACCGCTTATTACGGTGGGGTCGCCGTAGCCTTCCTGCATCAGCCGGGAAATGATCCCCGGCATCAGGGCAGTTTTCGAAAGGATCAGAACGAGCAGCTGCATATCACACCGCGCCGAAAAGCTTTTTGAGGTAATTGAGTATCATTCTGAAGAAATCGAGGAATTTGTGGATGAAGCGCATGAACACGCCGTCGTCGGCAGTATTGTCATATCCGGGCAGCGTCACGTTATTGTCAGCGGGCTCGGCGTCGACAGTGATACCGGAAAGAGCGTAGTCGACAAGGGAATCCGTCAGAGCTTCAAAGGGAGACACGATACGGATCTTCGACATAATGTTTGAATAGGTCATAATATCGGCAAGCTTGTCGCTGCCCAGCGCGCGGAAGAAACCGCCGGTAAGAGAGTCCTTCACGGTGCTTGACAGCGCCTGTGAATTGTTGCCGAAGACCGCAAGAACGCACTCGAAAAGGAGCTGTATGACGGCGCTATCGGAACCGTAGTCCTCGTCGCCGGCGAAGTGAGCCGCGGCAAGATAAGCGATAACGTCCCAGGTCGTTGCGAAATCGCTTTCGGAAAGCTCATATCCCATGCCCGCGGCGATGGCTTCGACAGAACCTTCCTCACCGTAAAGCGGCAGGTCAAGGTCGGCGATCATGGCCGGTACGAGCTCACGTATTGCAGAAGCCTCGTCGGACTCCGGATCGAGCTTCATGAGAGAAATGATCCTGTCGGCGGAAATATAGCTTGAGGCAAGGTTCTTGACGCCGTGCGCAGTGCAGCCGTAGGTGTAGCCGGTAAAGTCGGACTCTATCGCAGCTGTCTGAGCTTCGGTATAGCCTTCGGGCAGAGCGTCCGTCGCAATGGACGTTATGTTCTTCGTCTCGATAACGACCTCTTTGCCGGAGAAATCGACAGACCTGTAAGCGCAGGGATAGCAGGAAAGAGAGGTCGTCTCAACGTCGTAAACGTTCGTTTTGCCCCTGTAGATTGCAACGTCGTTGGCGTGGAAATGGCCTGTGAAAACAAATTTGATGCCCCATTCGGAGAATTTCGCACAGACCTCTTCGCTGTTGTGGATGACGTATTGCGGCGCGACGGTCGCCTGGAGCTTGAAATGCTCCATAAGGCCGTGGTGCATGAGTGCCACAAGCTTTACGCCGTCTGATTTTGCCTGTTTGACCTGAGCGTCGATCCATGAGAGAAGCTCTGCGGAAAGCTCTCCGGAGCCGTCGCCGGGACGCAGGCAGGAGTCGATGGCGATAAGACGGTAGCCGTTTTTGAGCTCGGCCGTGTAAGAACACGTGTTTTCATCGACGGCAAGAGCCTGGGAGTAGCCGAATTTGGCGTATACGCCCTTGAAGGTAGCCACGTCGACCTGTGACTTGGAGGCTTCGCCGCTGTTTACGGTGTCATGGTTGCCGTTTATGACGAACACCTGCTTGCCGGTAGCCTCTGCGAAAGCGGAAAGCTTTTCGGAAAGATGGACTGCGGTCTGCCAGTCGCTCTTATCCGTAAGGTCGCCGGTCAGAAATACGTAATCGACGTCGCTCGCGGCTGCGGCGGAAAGGAACTCGTCGAAGATCTGCGGCGAAAGAGCCGTCTGAAGACCGAGGGTGCTGTGAACGGCGTAGAAATCGTCGTCGGAACCGGGAACTGAATCAAGCTCTGAATAGTGAATATCCGTGGCTATGAAGGCTTTGAAGCCGTCTTCGGCGGCAAAGGCCGCCGTGCCGAGCACGCTGAGAACAAGCGCGACGCAGAGCGTGACGGAAAGAATCTTTTTCATCTTGAATAACTCCTTATAATGCGGCTGAAGACCTTTCAGCTCTGGAAACGTCCCTTATATATCTTTTGAAAAACGCGACGCCGTCGGCAAGGGCCGAGATCGGGCAGCGTTCGTTCGTGCCGTGGGTCGTGAGCAAAAGCGAGGTATCCACAAGGAAGGGCGAGTAACGGTAAATGTTGTCGCAGACCTCCTCATAGCGGCAGGCGTCGGTGCCGCCCATAACAAGGTAGGGCGCAACGACCGCGTCGCTGTTCATGCCCATGCAGATACGCTCGATCGCGCGGAAAGCGTCGGAATCGGAAGGAGAGATCTTGGAGGGCTCCTTGTTCTTTTCCGCGAGGCTGACGACCTCGATACCGGGATCCCTGATGACTTTTTTGAGGTGCTTTTCAACGTCCGCGACGGTCTGGCCGGGCATGATCCTGAAATTCGCCGTCGCGACCGCCTTCTGCGGCAGGACGTTTGCCTGGGGCGAGCCGGAGGTCATCGTCACCGCCGTGGTGGTCCTTACCATAGACGCGGCGGGAGGGATCTTGGTCATTATCGCTGTAACAAGCGGTTTGAGGAAAGGCAGATCGGCGACGACGAACCTTCCGGGGAAGGTCATGTTTGAGCCGACCCGATTGAAAAGCTCGTTGACAAGCGGCGTGAACTGCGCCTTGAACTGATGCGCCTCGATACGGGTGATGGCTTTTGCGAGCCTGCCCACGGCGCTGTGGTCAGGCGGGGCGGAGGAATGGCCGCCCTTGGCGGTAGCGATTATGTCGAAATCGGCGTATCCCTTTTCCGCTATGCCCACTCCCGCGAGCTTGCAGCTGAGAAGACCGGGAACGTTGACGGGAAGTAACGCGCCGCCCTCGTCTATTATGGAGTCGAGATGTATCCCCTGATCCCTGAACCAGTTCGCCATGACGACGGCGCCCTCTTCGTCCGCTCTGGTCATGATCTCCTCGTTGTGGCCGAAGCAGACGTAAACGTCGCGCTCGGGCTCGAAGCCCTCTTCAAGCAGGGCTTCGACGGCCTCGCAGACGCCGATGGTATGGTTCTTCATATCCAGGGCTCCCCTGCCCCAGATGAACTCTCCGTCGTTGACTCCGTCAAATGGCGGGTGCGTCCAGTCGTCAAGGGTACCCTTGCTGACCGGGACGACGTCCTGGTGCCCTATCAGGCACATCGGGTCGAGAGATGGATTTCTGCCCTTCCAGTAAAACATGAGGGAGGCGCGGACGAAGGTCCTGACCTCAAGCCTGGAAAACATGAGCGGAAAACGCTCGCGCATAAGGTCGTGCAGGCGTTCGAACTCGTCCCATTCCGTCAGCGACGGGTCGTTATTGGCTATCGTCCTGATCTTGATCGCGTCGCTCAGGTCGCGTTCGAACTTTTCAAGGTCGACGTTCTCATCCGGATAGTCTGCGCGGTCCTTGACGGAAGGTTTGAGCCTCGCAGCTCGTATGCAGTTGACGGCAAAGCCGGCCGCAGCCGCGCAAGCGGCGACCTTGCCCTTTGTTATTTTCATCGGGATCACCTCAAGTCTACCAGTAAGATCAGAGACTCATCATAAAACCGAAATAGGTAAGAATGTTCCAGATCACGGAAATGAAGTTGGCGATTAACTGACCGAAATCCAAATCGAGTTTCATAGATTCCATA
>JAILDS010000132.1 GCA_024689165.1 Clostridia bacterium | reverse complement strand
ACATCTCCTGCACGGTATCCGCCAATTCCCCGTTATACAGCCCGCCCGTATAGATATCCGCCTGCGGGTTGTTGAACACGTAGGCAAGCTCTATGGCGTGGCACGCGCCGAGGGTCTCGTCCGCGCCGGGCATCGTCCAGTAATAGCTGTAGGTCGTTCCCTTGTGGCGCGCCGCCTGCTCCAGCGCGGGTACGCGGAACAGAAGCTCGTTATAGAATTCCGTGAGCCGCCAGATCTTTTTGCCGCTCTGCTCCCTGACGAAGTCCTTGGTTCGCGTCCGTTCCTCCGGGGACATCCGTTTCAGATTGTTCTCGTACATGAACGGGATCATGTGCGCATAGACGAACATGCCGGGCAGCGGGGTATAATACCCCATCTCATTGACCCAGTACCGCGTTTCGTCGCTGTTGGTGCCAATCAGCAGGTCGATCTCCGCGAGGGACGCAGCCTCCCACGCCGCGTAGAGGTCCTCCGGCAGCACCACGCCGTCCCGCTCCGGGAAATTGTTGTAATCGTTTAAGGTTTCGTTCAACTCGGCCAGCGTTTCCTCGCTGAGCGCGGTCAGCTCGTCCATCGTGGCGCAGCCGCTTTTGTCAAGCAGCATCCGCGTCAGGTTTTTGCATTCCTCCCGGCTGTACGTCAGCGTGACCGAACCGCTTTCGGCGATGATCCGTTTGAAGAGGCCCTGCGTTCCCGCCATCAGCGGCAGCAGCGAAACGCTGCCCGCGCCGGCGGATTCCCCGAAGATCGTCACGTTTTCGGGATCGCCGCCGAACGCCGCGATGTTCTCCCGCACCCACTCCAGCGCGCAGACCTGATCCAGCAAGCCGAGGTTGCCGCTTTCGGCATACGCCTCGCCGCCGGGAACCTCCGAAAAATCGATAAAGCCGAAGATCCCCAGCCGGTATTCCACCGTGACCAGCACCAGATCGGGATACTTCTCCACCAGATTGTGCCCGTCGTAGATCGGGTCGCTGGCAGCGCCCCAGCCGTAGGAGCCGCCGTGGAAAAAGACCATCACGGTCTTCCCCTCGCGCGGGCCTGCCGCGTTCGTCCAGACGTTCAGCGTCAGGCAGTCCTCGCTCTGCGGATAGTAAGAGCCGACTTCCGATACCCATTCGCTTTGGACCGGGCTTTTCCCGAAGTATTTCGCTTCGTATACGCCGTCCCCCGCGGCGGCGGGCACGGGCGGTTTCCACCGGAGCGCGCCAACGGGCGGCTCGGCAAAGGGAACGCCCTTGAACGCGATCACGTTCCCTTTCTTCTGCCCCACGAACGTCCCGTTCCGGCACCGGGCTGCCAGCGCCTCGTCGTACGCCCCGGCAATTTCCTGGTTTTCGCCCGCCATCGCCCGCATTTCAGCCTTCGCCGGATCCTCTTTCGAGCACCCGCAAAGCGACAGCCCTATCATCAAAAGCGCCATAACGGCGCATATCATTCGCTTCATACAGCGGCCTCCTTTTTTCGTTTATTGCGGCGCAGAACAGCTACCCCCAGCGCGGCCAAAATGAAGCCGGACAGCAGGAACACAAGGTCTATGGCGCCGCCGATTTTCGCGTATACCGTCGGCACTCCCTTTACGGGAACGTCCGCGAGCTGCACGGCGTCAAAGCCGACGTCGGCGGTATCAAACCGTGCGATCACGCGCCCCTGCCGGTCGATGGCGGCGCTGACGCCGTCGTAGCTCGGTTTTACGACCGCATATCCGTTTTCCACCGCGCGGAACGCCGAAAGATCGGTATGCGCGCGTTTCACGCCGCGCCAATCCCAGGACGGCACGAACAGAACGTCCGCAGAGCCGGTCTTTTCGCGGATAAAACCGATGAACGTATCGTCAAAACAGATCACGTTGGCAATCACGCCCGCATCCGTCGCAACGGTGGGGACGGCACCGCTGCCCTTTACGTAGCCGGGGATTTCCACCAGCGGGATCAGATTCGTTTTGATATATTCGGTCACGGATCCGTCGGGCAGGACGAGAATGGATTTGTTCACCGATTCCCCGTTCTCACTGCCGTCGGTATCGGCCGTTTCATAGCCCACGATCAGGATCATACCGTTCTCTTTGGCGAACGTAACGGCTGCGTCCATAAGAAGCGGCTCTTCCGTGTCGTCCAGCGCAAACGCCTCCTCGTTCCAGCAGGTGATTTTCGCGCCAACCTCCGCCGCGCGCTGCGCTTCGGAAAGGAAATACCGCAGGCTTTCTCCGGACGGGATCTCCGCATAGGTCCCGTCCTTGTATTTTTCATAATACGGGCCGACGACGCTCGCAACGCGCAGCGTGTTTTCGGAACTGACCGGGAACGCCGCGCAGCGGATGCAGCCGAAGCAGACGGACGCTGCCAGAAGCGCAAGGCAGACGCCCGCGGCAGGTTTCCACCGCGGCCTCTTTTCCGCCGCCGTAACGGCGACCGCGCCGAACCAATAGATCAAAAAGGATAACCCAAAGCTGCCGATCAGCGACGTTACCTGCATCAGCGGCAGAAAGCCTGACTGCGTATACGCCATCGCGCCGAGGCTCCCGATCGGCGTGAGCGCGCGTAAGGCTTCCACCGAAACGAACGTCGCGGGGAAGATCAGACTGCTGAGAAAAGACCCCGGCAGTTTTTGCGCGAGCAGCCGGTCGGCAAGGAACGGCAGGATCCAGCAAACGCTCCAAAGCAGACAGAAAGCAGCGCTGAGCAGATAACCGGAATCCAGAATATCCGGCCATTTGATCACATGACCCGCCGCGATGGCGGCAGCCAGCAGCAGGAACTGCCGTTTGATTTTGGTGTGTCGGCTGAAATACAGAAACGCGAACGGCCAGATCCACGCCGTGACGCCGATATTCCATCGCCCGCCGGAAAACACGTAGGCAGCGAAGCCGACGCCGAGCATCACCCACGCCGCTTTATTCAAAGACTTTTACCGGTCCATCGTTATCGATTCTCCTTATGAAAAT
>JAILDS010000106.1 GCA_024689165.1 Clostridia bacterium | reverse complement strand
CCGCGAACGAGGTCTCCTCCGCGGCGGGTATGAGCGCCATGACGGCGGTGTACACGCCGGCGATCACCGCGAAGATCACCAGCTTAGGCCAGGTGATGTTCAGCCCTCCGAAAAGCTTTTTCATATAAGCAGCCTCCTTTTGTTTTGTTTTACGTTGATACCGTGGAATTGTCAATATCCGCTGCCGTTTAAAAAATCACGTCGTAACAAGGAACAGCAGGCAGTTGAGCAGCAGCCAGCCCACCGCCGCCGCAATAACGACTCCCGCTCCGGTTTTTTGCTTTATGAACCTGCATATCAGCAGCGCCGTCAGATGAACGAGGCACGAAAGGGTTATGATCATCGTGACGATCCCTGTGGGCCAGTCCGGAAGGACTATGAAGACGGGCAGCACCGCGGCGTAGCGATAAGTAAGATAGCTGAGGAAGAATACTCCTGTCGCGAGTACCGGGACCAGCATGCCGGCGGCGCTGAGCAGGGATCGCCGGACCGGCCGGGCGGTCCGGCTCTGCCGCAGCATCACGTACGTTGTCAGAAAGGTCAGGACCAGAAGAGTCGGCGTCAGGACGCTGAGCGGGATTATCCCGTTGTTCGGCAGATAAGGCAGGCTTGCGACCGCGTGCTGCCAGAAATGGACCGTAAAGCAGGTGAGGACCAGCAGGATCGGGAACGCGCTTTTCTTTACCGCTTTCATTTCACGTCCTCCTCCGGGCGGCCGACGCCCATGTTCACACGAAGCCAGACGAACGGGTCGCTGCTGCGCGCGACGCGGGTCAGCGACATGGGCGAGGCGTCGGTATAAGTATTGTCCGAAAAATCGACGTTTACGCAGTCCCGCAGGAAATACGCCCGTCCGGTGCCCGTATCGCGCCGGAACGCGCTGCCCAGCGTGATCTTATTGTTCCGGAAAACGAAACCGTTGACGTTGTTTACGACCATAAGGCTGCCGCATATATCGGTGAACTCGTTGTTCTCGATCCTAATATTCGTGAAGGCGTTGGAGCGGTTGCTTTTATCCAGAAGGTGCGTGCCCACCTCGATGACCTCCGTGCCGATCACGGCGCATTCCATGAATTTGTTGCCGCGCACGAGGATATTGTCCGCGCCGGTCCCTTCGTGCCATACGCCGTTGATGTCCATGATGATCTTTATGGCGTTGTGGGTGGTTTTGTAAAACACGTTGTTCTCCACCAGCCCGTCAGAGGTCTGAAGCAGCAGGCCTCTGGCGCGGTGTTCATGGAAATAATTGTTGCGGATAACGTAATTGCCGCCCGTGTTGTCCAGGTTGAACAGGAAACCGCCTTTTTCCACCGTTTCGGGCAGCTCGCTTTCGAAGGTAACGCGCCTTACCCCGTTATCAAGCCTTTCCTCTTCTTCGACCACGGCGGTAAAGTCCGTCAGCTCGAAGTTTTTATCCCTGAACGCCATCGTGTCCCCGGGGTCGGCGTTCATTGAACCGTCGGCCTCAAATATGACCGTCCTGCCGTCCACGCTGTGTATCCAGCCGACGCCGCTGTTGATATTCACGTCATCGTCGCCCTGCCTGCTGAAATCGCAGTTCTCGATCAGGAAGCAGCCGTCGGAGTCGTTGATATGCACCGCGTCGGCGTCCAGAGACGTGCAGCGGGTATCGGCGTGCTCCGGGTCCGGGCCGATGAAGATGTTCCGCAGTGCGAAATGCGAAGTCCGCTGGCCGACGATAATGCCCATCCCGGTCCCGCCGTACAGCTTCAGCCCGTCGAGAGTGATATGCCTGCATTGCCCGTATATATCGATCAGGGAACCGCCGTAGGCCGTGCCGCGCAGGATGAACGAACTGCCCCCGAAATGAGCCAGCGTGCCGTTATGCACGACGCGGACAGTATCGTCGGATATCTTGGTCGCCTGCATTATAATGTCCGGGTTCTGCCCCTCGTAGGTCTCGATATACACGCCCTTCGCGCCGTAGGTCACGGTCCCGGGGTCGCTCTGGCTGATGGCGTAAAGCATGTCCTCCCTTGCAAGCTCCGGCACGTCGAAAATGAAGTCGAGCGTGTTTTTTTCGCCTTTTACGTCAACTGCGCGGACGGACGCGCCAAGCGGCTGCTTGTCCCAATCCCAGTCGAACGCGAGGTCGCGGATCTCCACGCATTCGCAGCCTCTCAAAGTCAGAAGACTGCTCCGATAATAATACAGTATCTTCGCCCCGTTGCCGTCGATGCAGACGTCGGAAGCATTCTCGAAAAGCAGCGCGTCGGAAACGTAATAAACGCCCTTGTCGAAAAGCAGACGGGTGCCGGGGTGGTCGCTGCAGTAGGCGAACGCCGCGTTGAGCTCTTCGGAATTGTCTTCATTTGCCGGGTCTGCGCCGAAAAGCTAGACGCCGACGGTCTGAAGCGCCTGCCGTTTCGGGGATTGTATAAAGAACCTGCTGCCGCCGATGCCGTCCACCTCCAGCGCGGAACGCAGCCCGTTTTCCGGAGGCGCGTCTTCATACAGGAGCTCCCGAGCCGCTGGCATGGCGGTCGGACGGAGCAGGACGTAAGCGGCGGCTCCCGCGATCACCGCGAAAACGCAAAGCAGGGCAGCGGCTTTCTTGATAAGCTTCATTTCCGTCTCCCTTCTGCTGGTTTTGATATGGTCCGATCAGGCGGTATCTCTCTTCGGAAACGACCCGATCCGTCAAAAAAGCTCCGTCATTGAGCGTCCCCGGACTGATCCCGGCCCAGAGCGTCAAGATCCGCGCCTTTCGTCTCACTCACCCTGCGCAGGAGCAGGACCGCCGCGCAGCCGATGAACGGGACGGCGACGAGCAGGCAGGTAAGCCATACCGGAAGGACGAGCATGCCGACGATGACCAGCAGATAGCCGACGACGAGGCCGATCATGGTGAGCATCCCCACCGCGCCGATCGCCGATGCGCGGATATCCGTCGGGACCTTTTCCGTCATCATGATATTCATGTAATCTCTTCCTATCCAGTAGCAGCCCTGGTACAGCCCGCAGAAACCGCCGATAAGGTAAGGGTTCCACAGCCTGTTGATGCCGACGCAGAAAAGGATGAAGCCCGTTATACTCAGCGCGCTGGCGAGCAGGATCGTTTTCCTTCTGCCGAGGCCGTCCGCGACGAAGCCCGAAAAGAAGGTGAGCACCGCGTATACTATCGGCAGCACG
>JAILDS010000073.1 GCA_024689165.1 Clostridia bacterium | reverse complement strand
TGACCGCGCTGCCGTCCCTGACGACGAAGTAGTACGTCCCCTGCGGCGTGCCCGCCTGTCCCGCGGCTGTCTCCGCCGTGCCGAAATCGGTTCCGGCGCGCCCCAGATAGCCCTGGCTTTCCGCCATGGACAGGTGGTTCTGCGCGGCGATGAATATCTCCTTGGCGTAGATGTCGTACTGCAGCTTCGTCAGCGAACGCATATAGCTGAGGATCTGGACGAACGCCACCGCCAGCAGGATGATGATGATCGCCACCACGATCAGCGTTTCCGCGAGTGTAAAGCCTTTTTTACCAGAATACTTTTGCATCATATCCAATCACCTTTTGTGGGGCACACTTACGACACGTCCGTCAGCACTCTGATCTTGAACGTCTCGATTTTCGCCAATGTGTCGTCACCTTTCTTGACCGCCAGGTTCGTGAGCGTGATCACCCCGTCGCCCGCATTGTACGAGGGGCTCTCGAATGTCGCGTGCAGGTTCCTGTTGGACGCCGCGTCCGAAACGAGCAGACGCGTATATTGAGGTTCGTCCGGCGCAATGTCCGCGTACTCCTGGATGTAGATCCCGGGAGTATCGCCGTTCGCTCCGGCGTCGCCTTTCAGATAAATTTTCGTCGCGCTTCCGCTGGCGTTGGTATAGGAAATGTCCGTTCCGTTAAAACTGATACCGGACGCGGTCCCCAGCTCGTCGCGCAGGCAGGTCATGGTCGTGGACAGGAGCGCCTGCGCGTTCGCGGAATCCACGATCTTCGTGTACGTTCGCGTCGCCATGGGAACGCCCGCCGCGACGATCGTACCGACCAGCATCAATATAAGGACTGCCATCAGCGTTTCCGTCAGCGTAAAGCCGGAACGGTTCCTGATGCGGGATTTTATTTTCTGAAACATCGTCACCCCACCTTGTACGAGATCGCGGGGTTGCTGCCGGTGTCGGAGCTGATATAGTATACGACGCCGACGCCCGCGGAGGCGCTTTCATCCGACAGCTTGAGCGCGCTGCCGGCGCTGTTGATCGTGACCGTGCCGCTTACGCCGCCGTCGCCCTGCGCGATGATAAGGTTCTCCGCCGCCGTGTATTCCTCCGCGGCGGCCTTGCTCCTGGTGATGATTCGGAAGGCGCCCGCGATCATGCCGGCCAGCAGCACGATCCCCAGCGCGGCGATCAGCAGTGCGATCAGCGTTTCCGCGAGGCTCTCGCCCTTTCGGTTCTTCAGTTTTTTCATGGCATTCATTGCTTTCATACCGCTATGCCACCTCTTTTTGTATGCCGCCGACGGTCCATGTGATCGACGCGGTCTTCGTGTACGTCGTCGTCGACGTCAGTACCTCTTCGTACCCCGTGTCCGTGTTCGTGATCACAGGCGCATCGCCGCCCGTCGTCTCCGTCTTCCCCGTTTCCGTGATCTCGGGCTGCAGCGTGACGACGAGCGTGTACTGATCCGCCCCCGTCGTGTTGTGCAGCCGTATGACGATCGTTCCGTCCGCCTTCAGCTGGTACGCGCCCGTGATGCCCAGCGCGTCGGCGTCTATCCCGCTGCCGCTGTGGGTCATCGTGAACGCGGTCTCGGCCTGCGCGCTGCCGCCCGAGAACGAATACCCCATGGCCGCGTCCGTGTTGCACGGGTTGCTCCCGAACATCAGGGCGACCGCCTGCGCCGTCAGGAAGCTGTCGGCCGTAACGGGAACGCCCGCGGCGGAAGTGGGGATCGTGCCGTCCGACGTCGTTGCCGTCACGTCCGCCGGCTGGCTGCCGTTGATGTCCGTGTGATAGGTCGCGTTGTACGCCGTCGTGGATGTCGATGTGACGCTCGTGCTCCCCGACGTGCTCTCGGTGAACGTGTAGGTGGCGGTCACCGTCTTTTCCAGCGTCTTCGAGCGCACGATGGTGACCGTTTTCCCGCTCAGCTCATGCGCCAGCAGCTCCGCCGCCGACGCGACGCTGTAATACCGCTGGTCCATTTCAGCCAATTCGCTGAATCTGCCCGCAGACACCGTCCCCGCCGCCAGCACCGCGCCGCCGATCACGGCGCACACGAGGAATAAGAGCAGTGCTATCGAAAGCGACGCGCCGCCGGTTGATTTGATTTTCGCTAAAACAGCTTTCTTCAACCCTGCATTTCCTCCGTTCTCTTCCCGTAAATGTCCTGTGAGCGGTGACGCCCCGCGAATGCCTCGCAAATGTCCCGCAAGGCCTCATAAACGCCCGTTTTCCGCGAAAACCCCGGCATGCTTCGCATGCGTCCGTCTGCCGCAGATCGGTCGGTTTTTGCGCCTGTTTTTTCGGCAGGGCGCAAACTGTCTATAATATATCTAGGGTAGTATATCACTTTTATGCGTTCCGGTCAATAAACGGCGCTCGTTTCCTCCCGAAAAAGAGGGAATATTTTACATGCGCAAAAAAAAACAAGGCTCCGCCTTGCCGGGTGAAAGCGGAGCCTTTTCGTTGTCTTCATTTTCCCTGCTAGTTCAGACTTTTTCCGGGTGTCTGACGAAAGATAGGGGTGAATTTGTTTTGTCAGCCGTTCAGATCAAACTGAATTACGCAATGCTGGTGCAAGCCCACTCGCCGGTGTTGGAATTGTAGTCGAACGTAGCGACGCCGTCATCAATAGGCGCACCGGGATCGGCGGGAGCCGTAAAGGGCAGATCGTTGGCCAGGTTGCTCCACGAAGGAGTTGCGTTCTGAGACTTGATGTCTACGTCTTCAACGGTGATCTGGAACCCGTTGCTGATCGGATCAATGCTCGCAACCTTGGAACCGGGAGCCTGGTCGTAGGTACCGCCGTCCCAGGTCAGAAACTCGGCAGCGGCCTCCGCGTAAGCGGTACGCAGGTTGGAAATAGACACGGAGTCACGGCTCTTCTCGAGCTGGCTGTTGAAGATCGGGATCGCGATGGCGACGAGCACGGCGATGATCGCGACGACGATCAGCAGTTCCGCCAAAGTAAAGCCCTTCTTGTTGTTCTTCTTCATTCGTTTCTTGCTCCTTTCCTGTTGTAGCGAGGGTAGTATAGCATTCTCCATGCGAATCAGTCAATAAAAGACGGCCAAAAGGCCGTCTTTGTTACACGCACATTCATGAGTATTCGGGAGTTTCCGGCGCATTACGCGGCAAAAACCGTTATGCGGCGCGGTGCGGCAGCATCCCGGTTTTCCGGCTAATCGGAAAAGCGCAGCCCGCTGCCGGCAGGCAAAGCGCTTTTGAAATCCTTCAAAAGCGCTTCCGGAAACAAGAGCAAGGCTCCGCCTTGCTAGCAAAAGCGGAGCCTTTTCGTTGCCTTCATTTTCCCAGTCGTTTCAGACGTCCCGGATGTCTGATGAAAGATAGGGATGAATTTGTTTTGTCAGTCGTTCAGATGAACTGAATTACGCCAAAGCAAGCGTCCACACGCCGGTCGCGATCGTGTAGGTGAACGTCGCGGTCATGTCGTCCGCAGGGGTGCCGGGATCGGTGGGCGCGGTGAAGGGCAGGTCGTTGGCCAGATTGCTCCACGAGGGAGTAGCGTTCTGGGACTTGATGTCTACGCCTTCAACAACGATGGTGGCCGCCGTAGCATCGGCAGTGATGCTCGAAACCATGGAGCCGGGGGCCTGCGTGTAGGTGCCGCCGTCCCAGGTCAGGTATTCGGCCGCGGCCTCAGCGTAAGCGGTACGCATGTTGGCGACGGACACGGAGTCACGGCTCTTCTCGAGCTGGCTGTTGAAGAT
>JAILDS010000054.1 GCA_024689165.1 Clostridia bacterium | reverse complement strand
CCCCAGCTTCTGCATCAGCGGGTGCGCGAACTGCGTGAACGTGTCCGAAATGATCACGACCTGCGTGAGCTCCCTGAGCTCATCGAGGAATTCCTTCGCGCCGTCAAGCGTGGGTATGGTCGCGATGACCTGCTGGATCTCATTGAGCCCGAGGGAATGCTCCCGCAGGATATCCATCCTGTAACGCATGAGCTTGTCGTAATCGGGCTCGTCGCGGGTGGTTATGCGAAGCTCGGGTATGCTCGTCGCCTCCGAAAAGGCGATCCAGATCTCGGGGACGAGTACGCCCTCCAGGTCAAGACAGACAGTTTTCATGTGAATCTCCCAAGGTTTGATGGATCTGGCGCGCGCGGCGGGAACGCTGACGCCGCGCCGATGCGCCTTTGATACGATACACTATATCACAGGACGGTCTTTTTGAAAAGATATTTTTTCAAAAGCTTTTATTTCTTTGACCGAAGTGGTATAATAATAATTCTGGCGGCCGGAACGCCGGTTTTTCCGGACCGGGACTCGGTCGGCCTGTCCGTTCCCGTTCTTTTCGTCCGGGACTGTTTATTGTCAGAAGGGGGTGCGCCGTGGAAGCCGACATCTATGATTTTGACCATACGCTCGTGCCGTTCGACAGCGGCTCGCTTTTCGTCGGTTATTGCCTGCTGCACTATCCGTGGGTGGCGTTTTCCCTGCCGGTGATCGCCGTCGGCGGGCTGCTGAAGCTGACCAAACGTATCACCTTCACGCAGTTCAAGCGGATCTGTTATTCGTTTTTGTGGATGATACCGGTCGAACGCGCCGTCTCGGGATTCTGGGACAAGCACGAGCACGAGGTGTTCAAGTGGTTCAAGTACCGCCCGAGGTATTCGATAGTCATTTCCGCCAGCCCGGATTTTTTGCTTGAGGACATATGCAAAAGGATCGGAGTGGACTGCCTCATTTGTACCCGCCACAGCAAGAAGACCGGCAGGATCATCGGCAAGAACTGCCGCAGGCAGGAAAAGGTCGACCGGCTTTACAAGGAGTTCGACAGAGATAAGATAAAGATCGTCGACGTTTACAGCGATTCACTGCGTTCCGACCGCCCGATCTTTTCCCTTGCGACGGGCAAGTGCTACAACATCGTTTCGGGCAGGAAGCTGGCGTTCGATTACAAGGAATTATACAACGAGTTCTGATCCCTCCGAAGCGGGTTGACTAATCCCGCTTCTATTGATATAATATAAGTATAGAAGATACCTATTCGTGGAATCTGTTTCGTCTGAGGATGCGATGCATTGAAAAAAAACGTTTACCTCGTCCAGGTCAACGTGACCTACAGCGATTTTATCGCCTATCTGCCATACGCGGCGGGCTGTATACAGGCCTACGCGGAAAAAGATGAAGATATACGCCGGGCATACCGCTTCGGCGACATCCTTTATATGCGCAAGACCATCGACGAGGCCATGGAGGACATCTCCGACCCGTATCTCGTCGGTTTTTCCTGCTATGTCTGGAACATGGAGTACAATCTCGCCCTTGCCAGACGCATCAAGCAGACCTACCCCTCCTGCCTGACGGTCTTCGGCGGGCATAACATCCCATTCAACGCGGAGATCCTCGACCGGGAGCCCTGCGTGGATTACCTGATGCACGGCGAGGGAGAGGTCAACTTCGTCCGGCTGCTCAAAACGCTGGACAGGGCGGACCCGTCCGGTTCCGGCGAGCCGGCGCAGGATCCTTTGCTCGGGCTCACAGACCTTTCGCTGCGCGTCGGCGGCAGGGGGACGACCCTTCCGGCTGGCAAATGCGCCGTGTCCCTCGACGATATGCCCTCCCCGTACACCGCCGGGCTGTTCGACCGGATGCTCGAGGAATACCCTACCGTGCAGTTCCAGGGCACGCTGGAGACCAACCGGGGCTGCCCGTACGACTGTGCCTTCTGCGACTGGTGCTTCACCGAAAGGATACGCAAATTCCCGATAGAAAAGATCAAAAGCGAGATAAAGTGGATGTCGGATCACAGGATACCCTACTGCTACTGCGCCGACGCCAATTTCGGTATCTTCCCGCGGGACTATGAGATAGCAGAATACGTCGTCGAGCGCAACAAAGCCACCGGTTACCCGAAAATATTCAAGCCCTGCTACGCTAAGAACTCCGACGAGCGCGTCTTCAGCATAGGCAGGCTGCTCAACGACAACGGGGTGGACAAGGGCGTGACCCTTGCCTATCAGTCCATGTCGCCGGAAGTGCTCAGGAATATCGGCAGGCAGAACCTCGACATCGAGTATTTCACGAACCTCAACGCCCGGTATACCGAAGCGGGCATACCGACCTACACTGAACTCATACTCGGGCTCCCCGGCGAGACTTACGATTCCTTCTGCAGCGGGCTCTGCGGACTTCTGGAGGCGGGCCAGCACAACTCCATGACCGTGTACACCTGCCAGGTCTACTGCAATTCCCCGCTGGCGCAGAAGGACTTCCGTGAAAAGTTCGGCATCCGCTGGGAGCGTCAGAAGCTCCACGGCATACACTACCCGGCGAATTTCAACGGCGTGCAGGAATACTACGACGTGGTCGTCGAGACCAAGGACATGAGCAAGGCGGACTGGGTCCGCGCCAACATGTTCTCCGTATGCCTGCAGAGCTGCCACCACCTCGGGCTGCTGCGCTGCTTCGCCCTGTACGCCCGCTACGAGCTGGATATACCCTACTTCGATTTCTACGACCGCCTGCTCAGCTACATCTTCTCCCGGAAGGACACCTACACCTGCCGGCTGTACGAGTCGATAAGACAGAAGACGGAGGATACGGAGCACTCTGACTGGTGTTATCAGAACGACATCTTCAGCAAGGTCGGCTGGTATTTCGAGGAGGGCGTTTTCCTCGACCTCGCGTACAATATCGGGGAGTGGCGGAAGGACATTCGTCCCTTCGTCGATTCCCTGGGCATAGACGCGGACGTGCTGTCCGCCCTGTTTGATTATCAGCAGGCGATACTGCGCTTCCCGGGGCAGCGGACGGTCACGGTAGACAGCCCCTACGACTTCTACCACTATTTCAACAATATTTACGACGACGCATATGCCCCGCTCGAAAAAACGCCGAACCGCCTGATGATAACCGTCGAAAAGGAGATAGACGACTGGGCGACCTACGCCCGGGAGATAATCTGGTACGGCAAGCGGCGCAGCGCCACGCTGCTGACCAACCCGCGGGAGAGCATAGTTTTCACGCCGCTGGGCGCGGAGGATGAGCCGTGAAGAACGTCTATATGGTACAGGCCTCCACCACCTACGGAGGCAACATCTTCAAATCCGCGTACCTGCCGTACGCGTCGGGTCTGCTCGTGGCCTACGCCTGGTCCGATCCCGCGATAAAGGCAGCGTACGACTTCAAACGTTTCGTTTTCACAAAAGAGAACGTCCGCGAGGCGGCGGCGTCCTTCGAGGATCCCGCCATCGTAGGTTTTTCCAACTATATCTGGAACACCGAATACAACAAGGCGCTCGCCGCCGAGGTCAAAAGGCTTTTTCCCTCCTGTGCCGTCATCTTCGGCGGGCACAACGTCCCGCCCGGCGGGGAGTTCCTTGAGAAGTTCGGCTTCATCGACTACCTGATACACGCCGAGGGCGAGGAGGCGTTCCGCGCCCTGCTGCTCGCGCTCAATGAGCCGGAGCCGGAGCTGTCGGGGATAGAAAACATTTCTTACCGCGACGCGGACGGAACGGTGCGCACCACCGAGACCAAGGTCCTGACCGGGACGGACTACCCGTCCCCGTACCTGACCGGCGTGTTCGACGACATAATCGAGCAGAACCCCGACATGCAGCTCGACGCGATACTCGAGACCAGCAGGGGCTGCCCGAGGAACTGCGCCTACTGCGACTGGGGCTGCACCAACTCCCTCGTCAAGCTCTTCCCGCTCGAGCGCGTCCTCGCGGAGATCGAGTGGTTCGGCACGCACAAGATAGCCTTCCTCTGGGGCGCGGACGCCAACTTCGGGCAGTACGACAGGGACGAGCTGATAACGGACAAGCTCATAGAGACCCATGAAAAATACGGCTACCCGGAGCGGATACGCACCAATTACGCAAAGAACCGCTACGAGCAGGTCTTCAGGATCAGCCGGAAGCTCGAGACCGTGGGTCTTTCCAAGGAGGGCGCGACGCTGTCCTTCCAGAGCCTCAACCCTGCCACGCTGAAGTGCATCGGCAGGGCGAACATGAGCTTCGACAAATTTCGCGAGCTCATGCAGATGTACCGCGAAAACGGCGTGACCACCTATTCGGAGCTCATCCTGGGCCTGCCGGAGGAAACATACGAGTCCTTCTGCCGCGGCATAGGCAAGCTGCTCGAACTCGGTCAGCACAGACTGATAAACGTATACAACTGCGAGATCCTGCCCAATTCACCGATGGCGCAGAAAAGCTACCTTGAAAAATACGGCATCCGCACCGCGAACGTCGATTTTCTTATAGCCCACAGCAGCGCAAACCCAGAGATAAGGGAAAAAACCAACTACGTCGTGGGCACGAGCGCCATGTCGCCGGAGGAATGGGTGCGCGCCAACATCTTCGCGTGCTTCGAAAAGACATTCCACCATTACGGGCTGATGGTATTCATCGCCGTTTACCTGTTCTATGAGATGGATATCCCCTACGAGCGGTTCTACAACGACCTTATCGCACTGTCGGGCAGCTCGGACGATCACCTGCTCAACAACGCCTACAGTTTTCTGACGCGCTTTTACACCGACGTTATCGATGAAAAGCCTATAAGTCTGTATACCAACGACCTGTACGGCAAGATCACCTGGGACCCGGAGCACACGCCGTTCATGGACATCATCTACCGCGCGGACGACTATTACAGGGCCGTTTCCCCGCTGATAAGGAGCTACGGCGTCGATGAGGACGTGCTCGATGAACTCATCCGCTACCAGACGACCATGCTCAAGCGCCCCGGGCGCAACCACTTCAGCGAGCGCTTCACCTACGACTGGCACGGGTATTTCGAGCTGGCGATGCGCTGCGAGCGCGTCCCGCCGGCAAAAAGGGCCACCGTCGTCTCGGTCGACAACGATAACACCCTCGGCTCATGGGTGGATTTCGCGATCGAGGCGGCGTGGTTCGGCAAGAACGGCAGCTCCTTCAACCCGGGCGTCAGGTCCGTTCCCGCAGACGGAGGCGACAAAAATGAGTGACTTTCCCGGCGTTTCGGTAATGATGGGCGCAGTCACGGAAACGGATTCCCTGCGCGAAACGGTGCGGCAGATACTCGGGCTGTGCAGCCACGAGGACCTGCGCGAGATAATCATAGGCTACTCTCAGCACGTCACGCCGGAGTCGAGGGCGGTCTGCGACGAGCTCGCCGCTATGGACTCCGACGTTCCCATAGTGGTGTTCGAGCAGAAGCGCCGCGGCATCTCGGGCCTTGTGGACATGATCGAGGCGGCGCGGGGCTCCCACTGCGTGCTCGTGGCGTCGGACCTGGCGCAGGACCTGTCGATAGTCCCCGTGATGATAGAGAGCGCGAAGCGCGACCCCACCGTCATATGCTCCGCCTCCCGCTGGCTCGACGGCTGCGGGTTTTACGGCTACGGCCGGGTCAGGAAGCTCGTGAACCGCGCGGGGCAGGTCTTCCTGAAGACACTGTTCGGCTCCTCCGTGACCGATTTCACCAACCCCGTGCAGATAGCCCCGACCGAGCTGTATCAGGCGATAGAGTTCGAGAACGAGGGCTTCCCGATCCTGCTCGAGATGGTCCTCAAGCCCCTGCGCCTGGGCTACGAATTCCGCGAGATACCGACGAACTGCTACGCCCGCAAACAGGGGAAGTCGAACAACTCTCTCCGTCAGACCGCGAGCTATTTTTTCACGGCGATACACATCCGGTTCATGAAAAAGCAGGATATGCTCAGGGCCGGAAGAAGATAGGATGACCGATTTGAAGCTGCTGCTTGTCTACCCGCCCCAATGGATACCCACGAGCCCCTTCCTGTCCGTTCCGCTTCTTGCGGGGCAGCTCAGGCGTGCGGGGTTCGACGTTGAAACGCTGGACCTGAACGTCCGGTTCTACAACCATATCCTGACGGCGGACCATCTCGAGTGCTGCCTGAGCCGGGCGAGGGAGATCTACGACGGGCTCCGGATGACCCTGCCCGAAAAATACCCCGACGCCGCCGCAAGGTTCGATACCTTCACGCCCGAGGTAAAAACCGAGCTTCTCCGGTACAGAAAGCTCGACGCGTTCCTGTCCCGCAGCAGCTCCGAGCTCGAGAGAGCCAGCTTTTTTGCCGGCAACACCGCGAGGTTCGGCTCCGGGGACGACTTCCTCTCTCTCGACGAGATAATCGAGCGCACCGAGCCCGCCTGCGCCGTCCTGCGCGACAAGACCGACTTTTACGACCCCGAAAAGCTATTCGACGCCAAGATGATAATACAGGAGGCGCTGAAAATAGCATCTCTGCCCTACGCCCCGAACGAGCTCATCTGGGACAACTACTTCTGCAGCCCCTTCCTGCCGATGGACTGGGTCAATATCGACCGTCTTTGCCGCGACCCGCGGTACAACATGTATATCGGGTTCTTCGAGCGCGCCGCCGCGGAGATCGCCGGAAAGGGCTTCGACGGCGTCTGCGTCTCTGTACCCGACCTCAGCCAGATCATCGGTGCGTTCACCATTGCCCGCATCCTGAAAGAAAAGACCGGGGCGAAGGTTTACATCGGCGGGAACTACATTACCCAGAACAAAAAGGATTTCATCCGCCACCCGGAGGTGTTTCTCGACTACGCCGACGGGCTTATGACCGGCGACGGGGAGCTTTCGATGATAAGGCTCGCCGAGCACCTGAGCGGGGACCGCCCCGCCAGCGACGTTTACGGCATGCTGTTCCCCAACGGCTCCGGCGGCGTGTCGGAGGGGCCGGAGGCGCCGAAGCTGAGTATGAACGAGCTCGCGCCGGCGGACTTCGACGGATATGACTTTTCGCTGTACTACTCTCCGGAGGTCGTCATGCCGTTCCAGTTCAGCAAGGGCTGCTACTGGGGCAAATGCGCCTTCTGCGACTACTACTACGGCCAGCAGTGCTTCGACATTAAGGACGTCGGTCGGGCGTGCGACGAGATGGAGCACTACGGGAAGAGATACGGGGTGACCCACTTCCTTTTCATCGACGAGGCCATACCCCCGTCCTACTACGGCCGGCTGGCGCGGGAGATACTCGACCGGGGGATGAAGGTCTCCTACTACTCCTTCGCCCGGCTCGAACGGGGTTTCACGCCGGAAACGCTCCGGCTGATGCACGAGTCCGGCTGCAGGATACTCATGTGGGGCTACGAATGCTCCGCCCCACGGCTGCTGAAAATGATGAATAAGGGCATAGATGCGGAGACACGGCTCGACATCATGCGAGCCTCTCACGAAGCAGGCATATGGAACAACGCCCTCTTCATCATAGGCTACCCCACGGAAACGCCCGAGGAGATAGAGACCACACTTTCGGTGATAAAGAACAACCGGGACTTCATCAACAGCTGTACCCCGTCCAACTTCTCGCTGAAGAAGAACGCCGTCATCATGGAAAACGCCGAAGAGAACGGCGTGCTGTCCTACAGCCCCAAGGGCGAGTTCTACACGGTCTACGCGGACGAGATAGTCGGTATATCGCAGGAGCGCAGACGTGACATACGCAGGCAGTTCCACCTGGATTTCATCACCGAGAACCGCGACCGACTCTGGCCGGTGGTCTACTCCGACTTCGACAACACTCTTCTGTACCTTGAGCGCTACGGCCTCGACCGCGTTGCGGGCTACCGCTCCACCAGGGCCATCTGCCCGATGTTCCGCTGAAAGGAGCCGCCATGAAACACTATGACGCGGTAGTTATCGGATCGGGCGTCGGCGGGCTCGCCGCCGGAGCAGTCCTTGCCAAAAACGGGCTGAACGTCGCCGTGCTCGAAAAGAACCACTGCCCCGGGGGCGTCGCAAACAGCTTCCGGAGGGGCAGGTTCGAGTTTGAGATCTCGCTGCACGAGCTCTGCGGCTTCGGCCCCCCGGAAAACCCGGTCGGTTCGTCCCGCAGGGTGCTCGACGCTCTGGGACTGTCCGACAGGATAGAATGGGCGCGCGTCCCGGAGGCGTACCGCCTGATAACCTTCGCAGAAGACTCCCCAATCGACGCCGTGATGCCCTTCGGGACACGCGCCTTCGCCGACGCGTTGGAGTCTTACGCTCCAGGGAGCCGCGGGCCCGCCGAAAAGGCCTTCGCCCTTGCCGGAGAGATACGCCGCGCGCTCTCAGACCTCGGCAGAGCCTCCGGGCCGGAGGAAAAACGCGCCTGTCTGCTCTCTCACCCCGACTTTCTGCGTGCGGCGGGGCTGAGCGTCGATGAGGGACTGCGCCAGCTCGGCATGCCCGAACGCGGAGCGGACATAATGAAGGGTTACTGGGCGTACCTGTTCACAGACTGCTCCGAGCTGTCGTTCCTTCATTACCTGAATATGGTCAACTCATACATCGAGCTGGGTTCGGTCATTCCGAAGAACAGGAGCCTCGAGCTCACGAACGCCTTCGCCGGATACATCCGTGAGCGCGGCGGCGACGTGCTCACGGACTCCGAGGTCACCCGCATCATGTGCGAGGGCGGCGCGGTGCGCGGCGTCCGAACCCGGTCCGGCGCGGAATACGCGGCGGACGGCGTCGTCTGCAATATTTCCCCGCTGAGCGTGTATTCCCTGCTGCTCGAAGAGGGCGACGTTACGGCATTTGACAGAAAAAAGACCAACGCCAGGGAGCTTTCCGGCAGGGGCTTCTGCGTCTACCTCGGGCTCGACCGCAGCGCCCGGGAGCTCGGGCTCGAAAACTACTCGTATTTCATTTACCCGGATATGGACACCGCGTCGCAGTACCGTTCCGCCGGCTCGACCGCAACGAACCTGATCCAGAACACCGTCTGCCAGAACGCGGCGGACGAGGAGGCGTCGCCTCCGGGAACGTGCATACTCACCATGACCACGCTTTTTTCTTCGGACGTCTGGGGCGGCGTCGCTCCGGAGGACTACCACGCGGAAAAGGACGCCTTCGCCGCGAGGATGATAAGCGTCTTCGAAAAAGCCACCGGCATCAGCATCTCGCACCACATAGAGGAGATGGAGGTCGCCGCGCCTCAGACTTTCGCCCGGTACATAGGTTCCCCCGAAGGCGCCATCTACGGCTACAAGGCCGCCTCGTGGGATTCCATCCTCGCGCGAAAGCTCATGGACGGCAAGGATTCCGACATTCGCGGGCTGTATTTCGCCGGGGGCTTCGGGATGAATCTCAACGGATATTCCTCCGCCATGTCCAGCGGCATGGACGCGGCGGAACGCCTGCTCGGAAGGAGGGACGCCCGGTGATTTTCGATACCGACGCAAAAACGGCCGAGCGCGACCTCGGGAAGTTCCTGTCCCTGACGCGGGACAGGCTGGAGCGTTTCGAAAAAGCCGACCCCGGGAAGCCGCAGTTCCCCGGCGGCGTCAACGAGTCGCAGCTCGTACTCCATCCCGGCGAGCGTCCCTTCCGCCTGTTGAAAAAAGAGACATCCCCGAACGGAGTCCTCTTTGCGCACATCGCGCCGTCCTCCGGTGCCGCGCCGGTATTCCGCGCGGGCCAGCAGGCGAGGGTCCGCGTCCGCGGCGTCACGCGCCCGGTCTTCTTCGCCTCCGCCCCGGGCGAGCCCCCCTGCCTCGGGGTCTGCGTGGACGGACAGCTGGAGGCCTTCGCATTCCTGGACGCCCTGAGCGCCGGGGACGAGCTTACGCTCAACGCGCCCGTCGGCAATTTTTATATCCTGCCGCCCAGAGACGGCGCCGATATACTTCTGCTGTCGGACAGGACCGGCCTGCCCGCCGTCCGTTCCATCTCCCGTGCCTTTCCGCCCGGTTCTCCGACGAATCTGCGCGTATTCTGCGCGGGATGCGTGCCGGAGCCGTTTTTCGACAGCCGCTTCACGGCCGTTCCCGATGCCGGCAGCCTGCCGGAGCGGTCAGGGAACGAGCGGGTCTTCGTCTGCGGGTCGGACGCTTTTTCGGAAGCCGCGCGGGAGCGTTACAGTCCGGTCTTCGTCCGCAGCGCAGTCACTGACGACCCGAAACGTGACAGGACGGAGCTATTCACCTGCACGGTCTTCTCCCCGGAGGGCGAAACGGCCGTCCCCTGCTCCGCCGGAGAGACACTTCTTTCCTCGCTCGAAAGAGCGGGTGTCCGGATAAGGTCTAACTGCGTCGACGGGACCTGCGGTTTCTGTCGCTGCCGTCTTGTCTCGGGCGGCGTGTCGTTCCGGGATCCGGAAGACCGCGACCCCCGCAGAAGGGCGGACATCCGCGAGGGTATAATACACCCGTGCCGCGTTTTCCCGGACTCCGATATCGTCATTGAGCTCTGAAGCTCGGAAAGGAAGCGCGCCGGACGGCAACGGCGCGATACGGATATGAAACCGCTGTTTTTGACCGTGCCTCAATGGTATCCGATGAACCCTTATCTCGCGCCCGCGATACTTGTCGCGGAATGCAGGGCTGCCGGCTTCGACGCCGACTGCCTCGATTTGAATATCGCTTTTTTCAACGATATCCTGACGCGCGAGTCGGTCCTTCGCGCGGCGTCCAGGGCAAGGTCGGC
>JAILDS010000060.1 GCA_024689165.1 Clostridia bacterium | reverse complement strand
GAAGCTGACTTTTATGGGGCAGGAGTTCGCCCATTTCTCCGAGTGGGACGAAAAGAAGCAGCTCGACTGGATGCTGCTCGACTACGATTCCCACAGGATGATGCAGGAGTTCTCGAAGAAACTCAACGCCCTATATCTCGCCTCAAGCCCGCTGTGGCAGGTGGACTATTCATGGGAGGGCTTTTCGTGGCTGATAAGCGACGACAGCACGAATTCCGTCATAGCTCTTACCAGAACGAACGACAAGGGCGAGATAATCGCGGTGGTCTGTAATTTCACCCCGGTCGACCGACCGGATTACAGGATAGGCTTCCCGTTCGCGGGCAAGCTCAAGCTGATCTTCAATTCCGACGCCGCCGGTTTCGGCGGCAGGGACAGGCCTGTCAAAAAGAGCGTGAAGATCGAAAAAGTCCCCTCGAACGGTTCCGAACGCTCGTTCGTTCTCGACCTCCCGGGACTGACGACACTCTACTATTCTTTCACGAGAGAAAAAAGCAATTTTGAGAAACAGTTAGCCAGGACGAAGCGCAAAAACGTCGTGACTGCAAAGAAAGGAATGAAAAACGGTGACAAACAGGATTGAATGTCTTGCCATGCTCTTGGCGGGCGGGCAGGGGTCGAGGCTCGGCGTGCTGACAAAGAATATCGCCAAGCCCGCCGTACCCTACGGAGGAAAGTTCAGGATAATCGACTTTCCTCTTTCCAACTGCGCCAACTCCGGTATCTATACCGTCGGCGTGCTGACGCAGTACAGGCCTCTTGAGCTCAACGACTATATCGGTTCCGGCGCGGCGTGGGACCTTGACAGGCTTTACGGAGGGGTGCATATCCTGTCGCCGTATCAGGCGATAGAGGGCTCGGAATGGTACAAGGGCACCGCGAACGCCATTTACCAGAATATCAATTTCATCGACCGTTACGATCCCGAATACGTCGCGGTCCTTTCGGGCGACCACATCTACAAGATGGATTACTCCAAAATGCTCGACGCTCACAAGGCGAACAACGCCGCCTGCACCATCGCGTCCTACGAGGTCCCGTGGGACGAGGCCTCGCGCTTCGGCCTGATGATAACGAACCCGGACGGTTCGATCGCCGAGTTCGAGGAGAAGCCGAAGAACCCGCGTTCCAACAAAGCGTCCATGGGCGTTTACATGTTCACGTGGAAAAAGCTCAGGGAGTACCTGATCGCCGACGAGGCGGACGAGACTTCGTCAAACGACTTCGGCAAGAACGTCATCCCCGCCATGCACGCCGCCGGAGAGAGGATGTTCGCCTACGCCTTTGACGGCTACTGGAAGGACGTCGGCACGCTGGGGAGCCTGTGGGAAGCGAACCTCGACCTGCTCAATCCCAACACACACCTCGACCTGACCGACCGTTCGTGGCAGATCTACGCCAAGAACCCGCCCCTGCCGCCGCACTACGTCTCCGCGGACGCAAAAATAGAATCCTCGCTGGTCTCCAACGGCTGCGTCATCGAGGGCGACGTCGACTACTCGGTCATCTTCTCAAACGTCACGATCGAAAAGGGCGCTACGGTCAGGTATTCCGTCGTCATGCCCGGAGCGGTCATAAAAGCCGGCGCGGTCGTGGAATACGCCATGATAGCCGAAAACACCGTCGTCGAGCAGGACGCTCACGTCGGCAGGAGCCCCGAGGAGGTCGAAGCCGAAGGCAAGACCCCGTGGGGCGTGACCGTCATCGGCGAAAACCTTACGGTGGGCAAAAACGCCTTTGTCGGGCATAACATCATGGCGAGCGAAAGCGTAAAGGAGGGCGAAAGAATTGAAGGCTAAAAACGTGCTGGGGCTTATCTTCCCCAATACTCACGACGAGTGCATGAGTGAAATGACCTCCGTTCGCGCGCTGGGCTCGCTTCCGTTCGCAGGCGGCTACAGGGTGATAGATTTCATGCTTTCGAGCATGGTCGACGGAGGCATCCAGAAGGTCGGAATAGTCACCAAAAGCAACTATCAGTCGCTGATGGATCACCTCGGAAACGGCAAGCCGTGGGAGCTGTCGAGAAAATACGAGGGGCTTTTCATGCTGCCCCCCTATAACACCGACTTCGCCGGAGTGTATTCCGGAAAGATATCCGCGCTGAGAAATATCGGCAAATTCATCAGGATGAGCCGCGAGGATTACGTCGCAATGTCGGACTGTCACGTCGTGTACAGCCTCGACTACGGCGAGCTGCTTGAAAAGCACCTTGCTTCCGGCGCGGACGTCACGTTCGTCGCCGTGAACGGGAAAACGCCCGCTTTCGACAACATTCTGCTGTTTTCCGATGTCGATGAAAACGGCAGGGTCGGTTCCGTCCGGCTCAATTCCGCGCCGGGCGAGGAGGCTCTGTTCTCCACCGGCGTCATCCTCATGAGCAAAGCCCTGCTCCTGCGCCTTATCAACGACGCCGCAGCGCGCGGCGACCGTTCCTTCGAGCGCGACGTTATCGTCAAGAACGCGTCCAGCCTGAAGCTCTATGTCAGCGTCATGGATACGTTCGCCCCGGTGATCGATTCGCTCGCGGCATATTTCAGCGCGAACATGTCCATGCTCGACACAAAGAACCGCGCCGATCTTCTGGGGCCGCGTCCGATCTATACCAAGGTAAGGGACGATATACCGG
>JAILDS010000038.1 GCA_024689165.1 Clostridia bacterium | reverse complement strand
CGCCCAAGGGGGCGTACTTTACGACGGATACCTCGGTGCCGGGGATTATGCCCATATCGAGGAAATGCTGACGCAGGGCGCCGCTGCCGCCGACGGCCGTTACCAAAGCGGATTCGCCTGTTTTGAGATCTTTTAACGTCATGCCGACCGACCTTTCCGGAACACCCGGGTTTATTGTCCTTTCAGGACCGG
Source organism: Clostridia bacterium (assembly GCA_024689165.1). Lineage (GTDB taxonomy): Bacteria > Bacillota > Clostridia > Oscillospirales > Acutalibacteraceae > JAILDS01. The sequence goes on along the minus strand of JAILDS010000038.1, from coordinate 11,728 downwards.
AGCTGTACGAACGCCGTAAAAAACGTTATTCACGGGGGCGCGTCCTACACAAGATATTTCTTGACGATAGGAATATGGTTGAAAACAAAGGATACTGCGAAGGAAAGAAGGAACACCACCCCGGCGAGTCCCGGGACAGAGATCGCAGGGTTAGCCTTGAGGACGTGGAAACCGAGCTGCGTGCACAGATACGACATGATGTTGAGATGTACGATATATATGCCGAAGCTGCACTTTGAAAACGTCAGCAGGCACTTTTTTATAAAACCGTCCTTGAGTGAGGGCATATGGTAACGGAAGAACACAAATATCGCGGCGGCGGTGAAGACAACGCCCGCGTTGAACGCCCCGTAGAAGTAGTCGGACCGGATGCCCGCTTTTTTTGAGTAAAGATAGGTCAGCCCGGCCGTCGCAGCAGCGCCGAGAACGCCCAGGACGTATAACCCGGCGCGGAGCTTCTTCGGGATCTCCGTCCGGCTGAGCACGTATCCCAATAAGAAATAGCCTGAAAAACCGCAGACGTATTTCAGCCCGAGCTCGCTCTCGACGATGCTGAGCCATCCGTAATACCTTGTGGAAGAATACGTGAGAAGGCTCATCACTGTGGGGAAGGCGACGGAAAAGACAGCCCACAGCGCGAGGAAGTATCTCGTCAGCTTTTCATTCGCGGCGAGGTGTCGCAGGAGCGGAACGATCAGATAGAGCCCGCCGATCATGTAAAGGAACCACAGGTGCGTGTGCCCGGTCAGAAAACCGTAGGCGACGTCGCGGAGCCTGGTCCCGGCGAGGTATTTCTCAAGAGCGAATATCCCGGACCAGAAAACGAACGCAACGGCTATGCGCACGAGGTTCTTGGTGTACAGGGTCCGGTAATTCAGCTTTTTCTCGGGCGAAAGGAACAGCGCGCCGCTAATCATGACGAACATCGGTACAGCCCAGCGCGTTACGGAATCCCAGATGTTGAACATCATCCACTCGTAGGACCCGATATCGACCTTGTCGAACTTCTGGGCGGACTGGTGCAGCAGCACGACGAAAAAACACGCCAGGACGCGCAGCGCGTCGAGATAAAGGATCCTCTCTTTTTTTACGCTCTCACTCAAAAAAACCGTACCTCCCCGGGTCGCAGGAGCGCTGAGATGCGCACGCGGCCCAATTTTGTCGTTCTGTCACTCGAATATGCGATTGATCTCGGTCAACCGTCGCGTAGTCGGCGCCGCGCGGCGTTTTTGTTCAAAAACCGCCCGGGCCGCCGTTTCCGTCCGGGAACGTTCCGGCGAAACGCGTGAGCCGATTGCTCAGACGGCCGTATTATAGATTATGCCGAAAAAAATAGCAATACGGGTTTTTTGCGGCGTTCCGACGGAAAATATGCCGTTGCCCTTCCTGCCGCAGAGAGCGCAGGATGTGCCGGTCGTACTGAAGTTTTTTATTCCCTTTTACGCAAAAAAAACCCTCGTGGGGCGTTGAGTTCTTTCTGCGGCGCCGCGCCGTCTCAGGCGCCGGAGGCTGTGCCGAGTATTTCTTCCGCCACTGTCCTGCGGGTGACGCAGCGGTCCATCGCCTGTTTTTCAATAAAACGGTGCGCCGAGGGCTCGTCCATCCCTCTGCGCTCAATAAGCAGCCATTTGGCGCGGTTGACGATCCGTATCTCTTCCATCTTTTCTTCAAGCGTCAGCGTTTTCTTTTCGGTCTTGCGCAGACGCTCGCGGGCGGAGATCAGCCAGTTCAGCGCAGCGTCGAGCAAGGTCCCCGAGACCGGTTTCGAAACGGTGAAAACGCCGTGCTCGGATACCCTCTGAGAAGTCTCGTCGAAAAACTCGGCGCGTATGAGCAGCAGGGCGACCGTTCCCGCGCCGCCGACGGCGTCAATGGCGAAGCGGACGCCCGCGTCGTCCGGCAGGGGGGAATTGACGATTACTATATCGTACGAACGGTCGTCGAGGGCGCGCTTCGCGGAGCCGACGTCCTGTTCCACACGGACAGGCGAGAACAGGGACGGCTGAAGCCGTTCTCTGATCGCGCCTGTCACGGTCCTGGACGCGGAAACCAGCAGGACGCTGTATATCCGTTGCTGCAGCGGCATCCCTTCCCCTCCTTCCGTTTATTATCGCCGAAGGCTCAGCCTTCGCAGTAGGCGTCGACGATCGGGGCGGGAACGAACCGGCGTACGAAAGAGCTCGCTTTTGCAGCATCCCTCGCTTCGGCAAGGGAGGACGGCAGCTTACGGAAGGCGGAGACCCCGTCCGGGTCCGCCGCGTACAGGTTGAAATCAGCCGGGGCGGGCAGGGCGAGCCTGTTCTCGACGCCGTAAAGCGCGGCGCGGATGATCAGCGTGAAAGCAAGGTACGGGTTCGCGCAGGGGTCCGGCGAACGGAGCTCTATTCGTCTGTATTCCCCCTCGGCGGCCGGGATGCGCACGAGCTGGGAGCGGTTCTCTTTAGACCACGTCACGTAGCCTGGCGCTTTGTTGCGCCCGAGCCGCTCATAGGAGTTTTCGGTCGGGTTCAGAAAAACGGTGATCTCACGGATCCTGTCCAGCAGCCCCGCTATCATGCACGAAAAATCCTCTTTACGGGACGGTCCGCTGAGAGAAAGGTTGATGTGAAAACCGTTGCCCGGCGCGTTCTCGAGGGGCCTGGCGGAAAAATCCGCGCTGTAGCCGTTCCTGTGAGAGACTGTCCTTACTACGGTCTGGAACAGTCCGGCCTGATCGGCGGCGGTCAGCGGGTCCGAAAACCTGAAGTCTATCTCGTTCTGCCCGGGGCCCTCCTCATGGTGCGAGCTTTCGGGGCGCACACCCATCTGTTCAAGGGTCAGGCATATCTCGCGGCGGACGTTCTCGCCCCTGTCCTCGGGCGCGATGTCCATGTATCCCGCGTTGTCGCAGGGTATCTTTGAGGAATACCCGGATTCGTCCGTCTTGAAAAGATAGAATTCCTGTTCCGCCCCGAAGGAAAACCGGAAGCCCTTTTCAGCCGCTTCGGCGACGGCTTTTTTGAGCAGGGCGCGGGTGTCGCACTCGAAAGTCCTGCCGTCTGGATAGGTGATGTCGGACAGCATGCGCACCACTCTTCCGTGCTCGGGTCTCCACGGCAGCACCGTCAGCGTGGCGGGATCCGGGTGCAGGAACAGGTCGCTCCGTGCTTCGTCCCCGAAGCCCGCGATGGCTGAAGCGTCGAACGCGATCCCGTACCTGAAGGCGCGGGGCAGCTCGTCGGGCATCACGGAGATGTTCTTCTGCTTCCCGAACACGTCGCAGAAGGCGAGGCGGATAAACTTGACGTCCTCCTCGCGCATGTACTCCATTATCTCATCATTGTTGTATTCCACGGCAGTACTCCACCATCCTTAATTGGCGACATACATCTGTCGGTACTGGTTGCCCTCGTCCGGCGAGACCACCGTGAACGGGGCGTTGAGCAGCTCTTCGATATCATATCCGAAAACGGCGCAATAATCAAGCAGGACTTGCCTGAGCTCTGCCAGATCCTCTTCGTTCGCCCTTCGCGCAACGACCGTTTTTGGGAATTCGACGTCGGAGGCGTCGGATCTGAGGAAAAGCTTGCCGCCGTGCATGCCGGTGCACGGAAAATTGCCGACTATCCTTCCGCCCGCGTTCCCGAGCCCGAGCACCGCTATGATGCCTCCTGCCTGATATTCCCCGAGGAAGCTGCCTGCAGAGCCTCCTATGATCAGCTTCGGGATCTTTTCACGGTAGGCCTTCATGTGGATGCCGGCTCTGTACCCGGCGTTGCCTCTGACGTAGATGCAGCCGCCGCGCATGGCGTAGCCCGCCGCGTCGCCGATGTTGCCGTGGACGATGATCCTGCCGGCGTTCATAGTGTCGCCGACCGCGTCCTGCGCGTTCCCAAGGACCGTGACGCCGGCCCCGTTGAGATATGCCCCGAGAGCGTTCCCGGGGACCCCGTGAATTGTGATTTCGCCCTCGGACATGCCTGCGGCGATAAAACGCTGGCCCCGGCAGCCCTCGATCGAGCATGGCCCGGCAGTGTTCCTTATGACCTCATTCAGCTCGCGGTAGCTGAGGTTTTCCGCCCGGACGCAGGTCATCACACAGCACCCCCAAACATTTTGCGGCGCGACTCCGGCGGGAATGCGGCGGTAGTCGCGGACCTTTTCAGCAGTTCGAAATCGACCGATGAGAGCGGGATCTTTTCGCGTATCATGGACGTGTATATGCCTGCCCGTTCGCTGCGTCCGATGAGTATGAAGCCCTTGAGGAGCCCGTCCTTAGTGAAAAGGCGCTTTATCGATGTATCGGTCCTTTCCTCGTACATCTCGCCCTCATAAACGCCTGCGCTCATCGCGTGCAGCCCGAAAAAGCCTATCGAGTTCATCGGTATGCCTTTGTCGAAGACCTCGCTGCCGCCCGCCATATTTACGCCGGCCGCGTGGCCCTGCATATAGGCGTTCGGGAGTATCGCGAGGACCCTTTTGCCGCCCGACGAGGCGTCGAAGCCCTCGGCGCAGTCGCCGGCGGCGAATATACCGTCGACGGAGGTCGCCATTCTTTCGTCGACGACTATGCCCCTGTTGACCTCCCCGCCGATCCCGCTTATCAGCGACGTGTTCGCGCGGACGCCGACTGCAAGGATGAGCACGTCGAAGCCGACGGTCCTGCCCGATCTCATGTACGCGGTGTTCCCGTCGAAACGGACCGCGCTGTCGCCGAGAAGGAACTCCATTCCGTGCTCCTCGAGATGCCGCTGCATCAGGGCGGCGCAGTCGGCGTCGAGTATGCTCGACAGTACCCTGTCCGCAAGGTCGCAGACGGTGACGGACGCGACGCGGCCCGTGAGCCCCTCGGCGCATTTTAGACCGATGAGGCCGGCGCCGACTATGAGCACCCGGCTCGCAGCGTCGATGCTTTTTTCTATCCCGAGGGCGGAGTCGAGGGTCATGAAGGTGAACTGCTTTTCGACCGTGCCGAGTCCTTCGAAAGGCGGCACGAAGGGGGACGAGCCCGTGCAGACGCACAGCCTGTCGTAAGGCAGGACCTCGCCGTCGTCGAGCGCGACGGTCCGCCGGTCGGCGTCGATGCCGACGGCTTTTCGCCCGCAGAGCAGCTCGGCCGCGCTGTCGCTGTAATAATCCGCGCCGCGCATGCCGATGTTCTCCAGCTTTGTCTTGCCTTCGAGATAGTAGGATATGAGCGGGCGGCAGTAAGCCGGGCGGTCTTCTTCGGAGATAACGGTTATCGAGCCTGTTTTATCAACGCTCCTTATCCCCTCGATCGCGCCGACGGAGGCGGTCCCGTTGCCGATTATCACGTATCTGCTCATGCGGTCTCACCCCGTTCCTCATAGACTATCGCCCTGTTCGGGCAGCCCTTTACGCACGCCGGTTCCCCGCAGGAGTTCTCAAGACAGAGCTCGCATTTGAGCATCACTCCGTTTTCGCCCGGGGCGAGCGCGCCGTAGGGACACACGAGGACGCACGTAAGGCAGCCCACGCACCTGTCGGGGTCCGCCTTTATGACTCCGTTTTCTTTCGACAGCGCCCCGGCGATGCAGCTTTTGACGCAGACGGGGTCCTCGCAGTGGCGGCACGATACGGCGTAGGTGATCTTTTCGTCGCCCTCTACGTGTATCCTCGGAAAAACAGGCTTGTCCTTAAGCGCCAGGACCATATCCGAGAGCCCGGAATTGGCAAAGGCGCAGTTGTATTCGCAAAGACGGCAGCCGAGACACCATTCCTCATTGACGTAAACGCGTTTCATAGCTCATTCCCCCGCGTGCGAGATCCCGAGGATCTCAAGCTCTTTTTCGTTAAGGCCCACGCCCCGGAGCATAAGCCGGTTGCCGCGCAGCGCCTCTATGGAGTTGATGCCCATGCCGCCCATGAGCTCCATTATCTCGCGCCGCCACGCGGTCATCAGGTTCACGAGTCTCTCGCTCCCGATGTCGGGGTTGAGCCTTTTGACAAGGTCGGGGCGCTGGGTCGCTATGCCCCAGTTGCACTTTCCCGTCTGACAGGTCCTGCACAGGTGGCAGCCGAGGGCGAGGACCGCGGCGGTCGCTACGTAGCAGGCGTCCGCGCCGAGGGCGACGGCCTTCACGACGTCCGCCGAGCTTCTGACGGAGCCGCCGACCACGAGAGATACGTTGTTCCTTATGCCTTCGTCGCGCAGCCTTCTGTCGACGGAGGCGAGCGCGAGCTCTATCGGGATGCCGACGTTGTCGCGTATGCGCGTCGGGGCAGCGCCGGTGCCGCCTCTGAAGCCGTCGATGGCGATGATGTCCGCGCCGCTTCGCGCGATGCCCGACGCGATGGCTGCAATGTTGTGCACCGCGGCGACCTTGACGATTATCGGTTTTTTGTATTCGGTCGCTTCCTTGAGCGAATAGACGAGCTGCCTGAGGTCCTCGATGGAATAAATATCGTGGTGCGGAGCGGGCGATATGGCGTCCGAGCCCTCCGGGATCATCCTCGTCCGCGAAACGTCGCCGACGATCTTCGTCCCGGGCAGGTGGCCGCCGATGCCGGGCTTGGCGCCCTGACCCATTTTGATCTCTATAGCGGCGCCCGCCTCGAGGTAGTCCTCGTGCACGCCGAAGCGGCCGGAAGCCACCTGGACGACGGTGTGCGCGCCGTATTTGTAAAAGTCCTCATGGAGGCCGCCCTCGCCGGTGTTGTAGTACGTGCCCAGCTCGGTCGCGGCGCGGGCGAGGGAAGCGTGAGCGTTGTAGCTTATCGAGCCGTAGCTCATGGCGGAAAACATGACCGGCATGGAGAGCTCGAGCTGCGGCGGGAGATCGCAGACCAGCCTGCCGTCCGGGGAGCGCGTCATCCGGTCGGGTTTTTTGCCGAGAAATACGCGGGTCTCCATCGGCTCACGAAGGGGGTCTATGGGCGGGTTCGTCACCTGCGAGGCGTTTATGAGTATCCTGTCCCAATAGACGGGCATGCTCTTGGGATTGCCCATCGACGACAGCAGCACTCCGCCGCTGTTCGCCTGCTTGTAGATCTCTCTTATGGTGTCGTTGCTCCAGTTCGCGTTGGCTTTAAGTACGCAGTCGCTGCGGACGATCTTCAGGGCGCGGGTCGGACAGAGGGAAACGCACCTCTGGCAGTTGACGCACTTGCTTTCGTCGCTGATCATCGCACCGCGTTCGGCGGAGTAAGAGTGGACCTCGTTCGCGCACTGGCGCTCACACACCCGGCAGGCGATGCATCGGTCGGTGCTGCGTATCACCTCGTATTCGGGGTATAAGAATTCAACGCCCATCAGACTGCCCCCTCTCTGACTCTGACTATCACCGGTTCGCCTCCGGCGGGAGCCCAGATATTCTCTGCTTCGGGTTCCATTTCGCGTATAGCCGCCTCCTCAGACGATATGAAGACCTTGTCATCCTTTTCTCCGACGACCATGGAGCGCAGCTTCAGCCTGTCGTTGAGGGCCATCAGCCCTCCCGTGAAACCGAGGACCACCGAGAACGGACCGGTTATCAGCAGCGACGGGAAAACCGTTCTCAAAAAAGTCAGCCTCTCTTTTTTCGACCGGTCGCTCTCCCGTTCTATCGTGCTCCAGAACGGGGCGGCGATCACGTTCGCCGATTCCTCGAGGGTCAGGCCCTGTACGCGGGTGAGATAGTCGAGTATGTATGTTATGACCTCGGTGTCGGTCTGCAGCGTGCACTTGTAGCCGAACATCTCTATAAAACGGCGGTTTGCGTCGTATGACGAGATCTCGCCGTTGTGGACGATCGAATAGTCCAGCAGCGTGAACGGGTGCGCCCCGCCCCACCAGCCGGGGGTGTTCGTGGGGTAACGCCCGTGAGCGGTCCAGGAATAGCCCTCGTACTCGTCGAGCCTGTAAAAACAGCCCACGTCTTCCGGGTAACCGACAGCCTTGAAGGTGCCCATGTTTTTTCCGCTCGAAAAGACGTAGGCGCCCGGCATACCGGCGTTTATCTTCATGACGGCCCGGGCGACGAACTCCTTTTCGTCCAGCTGCATATCCGCGAGGGCGGATCTGAACGGCGCGACGAAATATCGCCAGATCTTCGGCTCGTCGGTTATCTCCGGGATCTTGCGCGTCGGGATGATCTCGCTGTGCACGATCTCAAAATGCTCCTTGAGATACGCCTCGCAGGTCTTGCGCGTGTCCCGGCTGTCAAAAAACAGATGAAGAGCGTAGAAGTCTTTATATTCCGGATAAATACCGTAACCGGCGAATCCGCCTCCGAGACCGTTCGAGCGGTCGTGCATCACCTTCATGGCGTTCGTGATGCTCTCGCCGGTCATCCGTTTCCCTTCCTTTGAAATGACCGCGGCTATCGCGCAGCCGGACGGGATGCGTATCTGTCCCTCCTTTATCGGCATGCGTAACCTCCTTGACCCGAAATGATTAAAAACGGCGCCCATCTCAATGCGGTAAAACCGCAAAAAGACGAACGCCGTTGCTCATCGTCTGCATTATACGACGGCGTGATTTTGCCGTCAAGAATGATTTTGATGAACGAGAGGGGTGAAAAAGCGGATTTTTTGTGAAAAATATCAAAAGTTGACGTTTTTCGAAAAAAACCTTTGACAACGGCCGTTGCGGGGGTATAATGACCCGTGAAAGGCAAAGGCGTCTTTGGACAGTGTGTTCCAAAGGCGCTTTTTTCTTTCATAATGGAAGGCAAAGGCGTCTTTTGTGTGCGGACAAAAGGCGTTTTTGTCATTTTTACGGGCCGGCTCCGGCGTACGCGAGCCGCGCTGCCGATGAAAAAACAGAGAGGAGTTTTACCATGGACAATATCCCTGAATATTTCGGAGAGCTCGTTTTTGACGACAGGGCGATGAGGGCTAACCTTCCTGCGAAGGTCTACGCCTCTCTCCGTAAGACGATAGACGAGGGGACCGAGCTTGACATCGGGGTCGCCAACGCGGTGGCCGAGGCGATGAAAAACTGGGCGGTCTCCAAGGGCGCGACTCATTTCACGCACTGGTTCCAGCCGCTTACGGGCATAACGGCGGAAAAACACGACAGCTTCATAGCGCCGTCCCCGGACGGAGGCGTCATAATGGAGTTTTCGGGCAAGGAGCTTATAAAAGGCGAGCCCGACGCCTCCTCGTTCCCCTCGGGCGGACTTCGCGCGACCTTCGAGGCCAGGGGCTATACCGCATGGGACCCGACCTCTTACGCATTCATAAAGGGCAGGACCTTATGCGTGCCCACGGCTTTCTGCTCATACGGCGGTCACGCGCTTGACAAAAAGACCCCGCTGCTGCGTTCCATGGAGGCTCTGAGCAGGCAGGCACTGCGTATCCTCCGGCTGTTCGGCAACACTTCCGCAAAGCGTGTAGTGTCCTCCGTCGGACCCGAGCAGGAATACTTCCTTATAACAAAAGAGATGTACGACCTGCGCCCGGACCTGCGTTTTACCGGCAGGACGCTTTTCGGGGCGAAGCCTCCTAAGGGCCAGGAGCTCGACGACCACTATTTCGGCGTTATCAAGCCCGGCGTGGCGGCTTTCATGGAGGAGCTCAACGAAGATCTCTGGAAGCTGGGCATCCTCGCCAAGACGGAACACAACGAGGTCGCTCCCGCGCAGCACGAGCTTGCGCCGATCTACACGACGACGAACGTCGCGACGGACCACAACCAGCTGACGATGGAGATCATGCAGAAGGTCGCCGCGAAGCACGGGCTCGTCTGCCTGCTGCATGAAAAGCCCTTCGACGGGGTCAACGGGAGCGGCAAGCACAACAACTGGTCGATCTCCACCGACGGCGGACAGAACCTGCTCTCTCCGGGCGACACGCCGTATGAGAACGCTCAGTTCCTGCTGTTCCTGTGCGCCGTTATCAAGGCCGTTGACGACTATCAGGACCTTCTGCGCATCTCCGTGGCGACGGCGGGCAACGACCACAGGCTCGGAGCGAACGAGGCTCCTCCCGCGGTCATCTCCATGTTCCTCGGCGACGAGCTGACAGCGGTCCTCGACGCCATCGAGAACGACGCTCCCTACGCGGGCGTCGAAAAAACGCAGATGAAGCTCGGCGTCGACGTGCTGCCGAAATTCAACCGCGACACGACCGACAGGAACAGGACTTCGCCCTTCGCTTTCACGGGCAACAAGTTCGAGTTCCGTATGCTCGGCTCGTCAAACAGCATCTCCTGCGCGAACATAATGCTCAACAGCGCCGTGGCGGAGAGCCTGAGGATCTACGCCGACAGGCTTGAAAACGCCCCGGATTTCGAGTCGGCGCTGCACGAGATGATCAAAAAGACCATCAAGGACCACAAGCGCATCATATTCAACGGCAACGGCTATGACGACGCGTGGATTGAGGAAGCGACCGAAAAACGCGGCCTGCTCAACTACCGCACCACAGCGGACTGCATGCCGCACCTGCTCGACGAAAAGAACGTGAGCATGCTCACCTCGCTCGGGGTCTTCACCGTCGACGAACTTAAGTCACGGCGCGACATTATGCTTGAAAACTACTGCAAGAGCGTGACCATCGAGGCGAACACCATGGTCAACATGGTCCACAAGCGCATAGCTCCCGCAATAACTTCGTTCACATCGGAGCTGGCGCGGCAGGCGACGGAGAAGAGGACGTTCGTCCCGGAGCTTTCCTGCCGTTACGAACATGACCTCGTGCTCAGGCTGTCCGCTCTGACGGATGAGATCGCGGAAAAAACGGACGCGCTCGCAGCCGCGGTCGCCGGGCTCAGGGACGCCCCCGACGTCATCGGGGAATCCGTTCTCATCCGGGACACGGTGCTGCCGGATATGGAAGCGCTCAGGAAACCCTGCGACGAGGCGGAGCTCCTCACGGCCAAGAGCTTCTGGCCGCTGCCGAGCTACGGCGATATCCTTTTCAGCGTAAAATAATCATTTTTAGCATAAAAAAATCAATAGAAACGATCTTCGCGTTCGGACGGGCGCGGGAAAAAGGAGGGTGAACAGTCATGACGGCGGACAGCATTATACAGCTGGTCGACGAAACGGTCGGCTCAAAGGTGTTTTCTGTGTGGTTTCTTATAGGCGCGGCGCTGGTCTTCTGGATGCAGGCGGGTTTCGCGATGGTGGAGGCGGGCTTTACGAGAGCGAAGAATACCGGCAATATCATCATGAAGAACCTGATGGACTTCTGCATCGGGACGGTCGTGTTCATAGTTATCGGCTTCGGCCTGCTCATGGGCGAGGACATTGCAGGTTTTATCGGCAGACCCGGTCTTGACCTGTTCACCGCTTATGAAAATTTTGATTTTTCAAGCTTTGTTTTCAACCTCGTTTTCTGCGCGACTACGGCGACGATCGTTTCCGGTGCCATGGCGGAGCGCACGAAGTTCTTATCGTACTGCGTGTATTCCGGCGTTATATCCGCGCTCATCTACCCGATAGAGGCGCACTGGATATGGGGCGGCGGCTGGCTCAGCGGGCTCGGCTTCCATGATTTCGCCGGTTCCTGCGCCATACACATGGTCGGCGGTATCTCCGCGCTCATCGGCGCGAAGATACTCGGCCCGCGCCTTGGTAAATTCAACAGGGACGGCACGGGCAAAGTGACGAAGGTCAACGCGTTCCCGGGGCACAGCATCGCCCTCGGCGCGCTGGGTGTGTTCATCCTCTGGCTCGGCTGGTACGGTTTCAACGGCGCCGCCGCGACGACTGTGCCGCAGCTCGGCTCGATCTTTCTGACCACGACGATCTCCCCGGCGGTCGCGACCGTCGTCTGCATGATTTTTACCTGGATCAAATAC
>JAILDS010000273.1 GCA_024689165.1 Clostridia bacterium | reverse complement strand
TCGTTCGTTTCCCAGAGGGCCTTTATGTGCTCGGGCTCGAAGTTGCTCACGCCTATTGCCCTGAGCTTGCCCGCCTTGTATGCGTCCTCAAAGCCGCGCCAGGTCTGAGCGTTTATCTCTTTCCACTCCGGGCTGATCTTCCTAACGCAGGGCCAGTGGACGAGATACAGGTCGATATAGTCCATGCCCAGCAGTTTCAGCGAGGTGTCGATCGCAGCGGCGGTTTTTTTGTACCCGCGCTCGGTGACCCAGTGCTTTGTGGTTACGAACAGCTCGCCGCGCGCGACGCCGGAGGTCCTGACGCCCCTTCCGACTTCCTCCTCGTTGCCGTAGATGAAGGCGGTGTCGATATGGCGGTAGCCCGCGTCTATCGCGGCTTTTACGCAGGCCTCGGTCACGCCCCCGTTCGGGGTCTGCCAGGTGCCGTAGCCGATACAGGGTATGCTGACGCCGTTGGAAAGGGTCAGAGAGTCCTGAAGGTTTTTAAGCTGTCTGAAATCCATATAATATCCTCCTTACGGAAAACAGCGGAGAGCCGGCAGCCGAAAAATGATCCGCTGCAGTCCGTCCGCTGTCCGTTACGATTTATGCTTTTGCTCAGGAGTTGACGAAAAGGCTGATTATGTCGATCAGGTCGATCCCCTCAGGGAGAGTGAAGGACTCAAATATAGAAGTCTGCGTCGTGGGTTCTTCTTTGGGCTCCGGCTCAGGCTTTTTCTCGGTAACGCCGATCTTGTCGGAATCCATGGTAATATACTGCGGGTCGAAATAGTCGAGCCCGATGGCAACGCGGAGGATGTCTCTTGCGTCGGAGGCGGTCAGAACGCCGTCCATATCGGCGTCCGCGGCAAGGAAGTCGCGGCCCTTGAGAACGCCGGTGTCGTCGTCGAGGCAGTGCCTGAGGGCGAGCCTCGCGTCGAACGCGGTGATCTGTCCGTCGTTGTCAACATCGCCGCGAAGAGCGGTGATCTCCTCTTTATAGATCGCGAAGGAGTCGATCTTTGTCAGCGCGTGCGTGTCCGTGTTCATGGAATATGAGCTGTAAACAAGCTGATCGCCGTCGATCGTTATCGCCGAGAAGATCGGGTCCGTGACTGCCATCGCGACAGCGGCCTGCGGGAAGTATTCGGTGTACTCCTCGCCGGTCTCGTAGCTCTTGACGCCTGCGGTGCCGTTTATCGAGTAGAACGTACCGTCCGGGTTGACCGCGGCAAGATATTTTGAGCCGTCGGAGGAGATGATAGTAGTGTCATATCCGTTGGAGACCAGACCGTTTTTCATCGAATCGGTTCTCATATATACGTGGTCGTGGCCGGAGAGAACGAGATCGACGTCCAGCTCGTAGAACAGGGCCGACAGCTGGGAACGCAGAGCGATCACGTCGTCATCGGCGATATGGTCGCCGTTGGAGTAGATAGACTTGTGCATGGCGACGATCTTCCAGTCGGCGTCGCTGTTCTTCGCGTCTTCGATCAGCCAGTTGTACTGCTCTACGGAAAGGCCGCCCTCATCCGAAAGGTCTTCTGTGTTGAGTATCATAAAGTGGGCGTTGGCGTAATCGAAGGAGTAGCTCACGCCGCAGGTGGAGTCCTGGGTGTCGCGAAGCTGCATTATAGCAAAGTTCTGGACGGTCGAGGAAACGGAACTGAAGTTTTCATGGTTGCCCGAAGCGATCTGGACCGGAAGGTTCATCAGCGTTTCTTTTGCGGAGTCAAGGGCCCACTGCCATTGACGAAGCACGTCCGTGTTGTCCACAAAGTCGCCGGTATGCAGCAGGAAGGCCGCGTCGGGATAGCGGTCGAAAGCTGCCGCGTTGATGCTTGCCCACGCGCGGCTGTACTGTTCCCAGGTCTGGGACTGCGAGTCCGTCATGTGGAAGAAGGTGAACGCGTCGCCGCCGTCGGCTTTGAACGAGCCTGTATCGCTCCACCAGCCCTTTTCCGCGTCGCCGAGACGGTAGTAGTATTTTGCGCCGGGCTCAAGGTCCGTGAGCTTTACGATATGCCGCTGGAGATGGGTGTAATAGGGGAGTATGCCGAAAATACCGACGTCTACGCCGAAATCGCGCCTGTAGGAGTCCTCCGTAGTCGATTCGATGGTGAAATCAGCGGCTGTCGTCGGGACGCCGGTGAATTCGGGTTCCTCGTCCGCTTTGTATATCTCGATATCCCCGCCCAGAACGGAATACCTGGTGTACCAGCTTATCGACAGCTCGCTTGAGGCGTCGGCGCCGTAGGTCATGGCTATGAGCGAGGGCAGACGGAAGTCGGTGGTGTAGGGAGTACGGACGCCCGTCTCGCCGGGGATGACCGTAACGGGGCCGTTGTAAACGTAGGTGTAGCCGGAGTCGCCGAACTCGACGGGATCATAGTCCGTGACAAGGCTCTCGATGATCATCGCAAGCTCGTTGCCGGTGCCCTCCGCCTGGGAGGCGGTGATGTACTTGCTTACAAAATAGTCCACGATCTCGGAAATGCTGTTGCCGAAGGATGACAGCGCCCCGGAGGCAAGGACAAGGTCGATGAGCGTCTTGAACGAAGGCTCCTCGCTGATAAGGTCCGCGAACTGAGCGTATGAAAGGTCGATGAGCTGCGCTATCGTGTTGAGCTTGTCGGTCGAGAAGAA
>JAILDS010000253.1 GCA_024689165.1 Clostridia bacterium | reverse complement strand
CTGCGGCCGCCAGCGCCCCGTGCGCCGGCAGCAGGCTCATGGTCACGTCTTCCGGAAGGAAGCGCCTTAAAATCGGGCGGAGCACTCGCAGAGTCTCTCTGTCCGTGCAGTAGATCCCAGCGCGCAGCGCCGGTCTGCGGGGCGATCCGCTGAGCCATTCTTCACGCGTTTCAAAAGCGCGCAGAGTCCTTTTCAGGCAGACGGCGTTCGCGGCGCACCGGGCAGGATCGCAGTCCGAAAGACCGGGAACGTCACCGTTCTCATCCAGGATCGATCCCCCGAACAGCCCGACGAAAAACGCCTTGACGTTTTCCCGCGTCACTCCCGCCAGTCCCCTGTCGGCGCCGTTTTCCTCGGTGATGATCTCCAGCGTGTCGATCAAAGGGTAGTTCCCGAGCAGTTCGCGCAGCATGCGGCTTTCCGCCGCTTCATCGTCGGAGCGTATCTCCACGGAGAGCGCGACCGTCATGCCCGCCTCCTTCGCGGTCTTCATGACCTCGTTGAGCCAGTATACCGCGTATTCCCCACGCTTTGCCTCGTCCTCAAAGATCGCCTCCGCCTCCGGGATGCAGAAGGTCTTCCGGTTCCCGATGCGGGAGGCGGTCAGAGGGTCGCCCTTGGGAACGGGGTGCACCTGCCCGTAGAAGAAATGCCCGGCGTGATCGTCCGGACGCGACGCGTGCCACTGGCCGGGATAGCTGTGGAATGTGATCGCGTTGAAACGCATCCTGGCGAGGGAGCGGACATACTCCTTCGCCTCCTTGAGCGGATAGGAAGAGATATCCATCGGGAAATTGATGTGCTGACGGATCCCGCGCAGGCGGAATCTCGGATGCACATCTTTAGCGGCGCAAAAAAGCGCGTCGATATCGAAGCCGCGCGGCGCGGAATAACAGGAGGCCTCGAACAGGATGCCCGCTTCCGACAAAGCGTCGCACACGCCGCAGAGCACGGCGGAGGGGCTGCCGCCGCGTACAGAGAGCGTTTTTCCGTCTCCGCGGACGGAGTAATGATGTTCCGGGATACCGGCGTCAGCTTCCATCACGACGCAGCGGTCTGCGGCTTCATTGTCGGAAACGATCCCGGCGGCGGTGTATTCCTTCAGAAAGCGTTCCAGCTCCGCCGCGGCGTAAGCCGTTCCGGGAGCGCTCTGTGTGATACATATTTTCATGATCCGATCACCTCTTTTATTTGTCCGGAAGAATCCGAAAAAAGTATATCACGGCGCATCCGGAAATTCAACAGAGCGTCTTGTTTTTTGAACGGATCCGCTGCGTCCGGGGCGGAAGCATGCATGCCCCCGCAGGCTCAGAGATTGAAAGCGCCTTTCTTCTCAGGCGGCTGTTTGCCACAAAGGGCTGCTTTGAGTGATCCGGCCTGAACCTCAACGAGAGCCTTCAGTAACGTCTGTAACAAAAGGTCACGTTTCTCGCGTTCTTCCGGAATGGTCGACGAAACGACGCGGCGGCAGTACCGTCAGAATCATTTCAATGCTCTGCCCGGCGTCCGCCGGCTTTTTTATTGACGTTGTACAGTCCGTATCTGTCGCGTATCTTTTTATGAGAGTGCGAGTAATAGACCACCGATACGAACACCTTTCCGGCGTTGTAAACATTGGCTATAGTCGCCTTGAGCCCACCCTCGGCGAAATGTCTGAGCGTATCGACCGCTTTTTTCGCGAAGGCGTGTTTTTCCGAAGACCCATTTTTCTTCCTCGTGAATGTCAGCCAGTCGAAATACGCTTTGACGACTTTCAGCTCTACGTTCGGCACCTCGGAATAATTCCCGGTCAGACACTGGAGCACCCTCGTGCCCGTAGAGCTTCCGAATAGTCCGGAGATATCGACCAGCCCGCGGGCGACCAGTTCGTCGCACAGCGCGGTTTTCGGGATGGCGGCGAAGAAATTGAAAAGGAACGCGTCGAGGTCCAGCGACAGGGCGAACTGCGCGGTCTGAGCGACGTCCTCCGGTTTTTCTCCGGGGATGCCGATTATGAACGAGCCGAAGGTGGCGATGCCCGCTTCAGAGCATGCGTCGACGAATCGCCTTATCACGATCAGTTCCATGGGCTTGTTTATCTTTTTACGGGTCTCGGGGCTGCCGGTCTCTATGCCGACAAGCAGCCAGCGGCACCCTGCGTCGTACATCCTGCGCAGCGACTCCGGACGGTATATATCCGCCCTTACCTCTCCGCCCCAATAAAAATTCAGACCGTTCTGACATCTGAAGCTCGCGATTTTTTCTATTTCCTCGTCGGAGAGCAGCAGCAACTCGTCGGAAAAATTCACTCCGTCAAGGCCGTGATCCCGTACCAAGGCCTTTATCTCGCCGAGCACGAACTCTATGGGCCTCTTCCTGTGGACTGAACAGTAGAACGTCGCGTTATAGCAAAATCCGCAACGGAAAGGGCACCCCCTTGATGTGTACATGTAAAGCATTTTTTTACAGTAAGGGAACCCGCGGAAGCACTTTTCGACGTCGATGAGCTCCCAGTCGATCATCGGAAGGGTGTTAAGGTCGGTCAGGTTTGCGTTCGCCGTGGTGCGAGCCAAACCGTTTTCCAGATACGTCAGGCCGGGGATGCTTTCGAACCTCCCGTCGCCGTTTAGCTCCCGGACGAGCAGTTCAAGCTTTACCTCTGCCTCGCCGTTTATTACGAAATCCGCGACGCCGTTTTCCACCGCCTGCTCGGCGAGCGCGAAGGCTATTACCTCGGCCCATACAACAATCGCCCCAAACTGCCGCGCAAGCCTTGATATCTCGACGCCCTCGCTCGTCGACACCGTGGGGGGAATGAAGACTGTGACGATATCAGGGGCAAATTCCTCTATCGTTTTCTTCGGGCTCGAAAAATCGATGCACCTGTCGTGCACCCTTACGTCGAAGCCCTTCGACTTCATGTAAGTAGCCGTGGTCATTATACCGCGGCATACGGGATATGTCGTGCCGCGCATAAGAAAACCAGCGGCGGGCTGGAAAAACAGTATTTTCATTACAACCTCAGCAGCTCTTTATCGTTTTTTCAGGCTCTTTTTTATATCGATGGCGCCGTTCGAGCACGTCTCGTTGCAGCAGAAACAGCCGATGCATTTCTGCCTGTCGAGCGTCACGGTGCCGGCGACGATCGTCAACGCCTTTTTCGGGCAGGACAGAACGCATTTGCCGCACCGTACGCATTTTCCGTTGAAGGACGGGTAATATGAAAAAACAGCCCTTTCTATCTTGTCCTTAAAGACCCCTATCCTGGCGGACATGCGGCCGAGCCCGTTCTCCGCCCTCATCATCTCGGGCAGTATGACCGGACGGTCTGGTCTGAAATCGACGTCGCCCTCCGTTTCGTAGGCTTCTTTGAGCAGCCCGTATCTGCCGGATGCAACAACGGTGGATATCATTTCGCATGGTATGCCCAACGTATCAGCTGTGACCTTGTCGAGTCCGAACACGTCCGTGGACGAGAACGTGACGCCGAGGCGGCGCCTGGCCCCGTTGACCGGGCCGTTCCGTTCCTGTATATCGACGGCGTCGATGACAGTCAGCGCCGGCTTCACGGTCAGGGCAAGCTCCGTGAGCATATCGGAAAAATCGGATATTCTCGGATATTTCGCATGGAACGCGGGCTTCAGGAGCCCGGGGACGGAACCGAAGAGGTTTTTTACGCCCGCGGTGATACAGGTCAGATTGTGCGTTTTGAGCTTCGGCGCGTTGATGACGAGATCGGCGTTGGCAATGATGCCGAGCACGGTGAACGAACGGTTCCTGAAGCCGTCCGGCGTCGGCAGCTCTCTGGCTTCGAAATCGGTGTTCAGCTTCGCGTACGGGGCGAGGACGTCCAGCCCCGCGTGCCGATAGAGATCGTTGATATCAGTCGTGAGTAAGGTCGCCCCGCCGGGGCAATCAGCGACTGTGATATCTGTGACGCCCAGCTCCCGCAGGCATTTTACGATAGCCATGACAAAGGCTGGATCGGTCGTCGCACAGAACGCGGCGTCCATATCCGACACAAGATTCGGTTTTATCACGACCTTTGAATCCGGCGAAACAAGGCTTTTGACGTCATGGACCTCAAAATGCTTTTTCATTACGTCGTACATCAGCTCTTCGTCGTAGCTGTCAGCCTTAAAAACCGCGTATCTGTCCATTTTCCCTCCCCGGAAGGAACTATTGTTCTCAAGAACTTTCTATATAGTATAATCGTGACGGTTTTTTTGTCAATCCGCATCCGAAAAGAATACAGCGCACCCCGATTGGGGATACGCCGCGTGAAGTGATATTATGCTATTTGGTAAAGAAGTTTCTCTAATAGAACAG
This sequence comes from Clostridia bacterium, assembly GCA_024689165.1. Taxonomy (GTDB): domain Bacteria; phylum Bacillota; class Clostridia; order Oscillospirales; family Acutalibacteraceae; genus JAILDS01. The sequence continues at coordinate 1,869 of JAILDS010000253.1, read as the reverse complement.
CACAAGATACATCGCGCCGATGAACCATCTTTGGATGTCTCAGTTCTCATGGGTCCTGCCGAAGAGCGGGTACTGCCCGCCTAAGATATTTCTGTCTCCGCGCATCGTCTCAAGAGCCGCCTGCTCATATTCCGCTGCATAGAGCAATAATCCTCTTAGAAGGTCGTTTTCGGGTATCACGGGCTCTCCTCTCTGTTCATCAGGTGGTAGAGCCCGTACAAAGAGCGGAGCTGTATATCACAGACGTTGCTTTGTGCGATCGCGGCGGCGAGCTCTCCGTCGGAGACCCAGAAAGCATCGTCCGGTATCTGCCCGCTGCGGTATCTGACAAGGGCATAACGGTTTTTCTCGCGCCAGAAGCGGCCGCCCTCCTCTGAGAGCGTCATGTCGAAAACGACGTTGTCACGCCTCTCCAGCGCGTCGGAAAACTCCCGACCGAAGCGGTCGCAGGGCAAGCCCTTCTCGCAGAACACAGCAGGACCGATCAGCGCTCCGCTAGGGCAACCGGGCTCACTTACGATGCGGCAGAGGAACTCCGTCTCACCGCCGTTATCTCTGACGTAGGAGCCGTAGACCCCACCGATACCGGAGAGCAGCGGCTGGCACCAGTGGCGTACCTCACTCCCGGCAATCTCGACCTGCCTGAAAACGATCCCGAACGGTGCGCCGTCAGAAGAAAAACCGCTGCCGTCGAAGCCCCAGCCATCCAGTTCGTCGAGCCTGCACAGCCTACGTTCGAAGGGATGGGAACGTATATAGTCGTCCAGCCTTGTTTCGAGCTCCCCGGAGGAGCCCTGTTCCCGGAACGGGAACATCGCCAACAGGGTGCGGGTATCCATCATGACAGCGCCAGTCGGCATCAGCCGGGCAATCTTCCCGGGCGTTACATAAAAGTGGGTGTCCGTCTCGGGTATGTCCTCGTCGGTCGTCATTATGATATTCCTGTTGCGCTTTGCTATATAGCGGGAGCACTGTTCGTACTTAAGGGAATCTACTATGACCCGTCCGCGTTCTTCGAGGAAATATTCCGCGAAGGGCGGTGCGGAACCACCATGGGAGCGGGTATAGTTGCTGTACGTCGCCTGAGCGGTAGGTGAAAGCTGTACTGTGGGCTCGTTGCCCGGCTCGACCTTCGCCTGCATGAGGAAGTGCAGTGCCCCGTCGATCTTTCTGGCAAGAAGCCCGAGAACGCCTATCTCGTCCTGTATAACCAACGGGGTTTCGAAGCTGTCGCCCGAGCATAACGTTCCCTTCGTCCCGACGATGCGGAAAAAGTTGCCGCGAAGCGTCCGTATCTCGCCGGTCTGCTGGTCGTAATACCAGCCTTCGCACTCGGGCAGAGCTATCTCTTCCGCGCGAACGAACAGAGAACGCCGGGCGTCCATCCGGCGCAGATGCTCCTCGACCGTGTGCAGACTTCGCCCGTGCTCCGTCCGGCGCGTCGTTCTTTCAGTCGTTCTTTCAATAAACATATTATTATATTACAACATACCTGAACGCTTTGCAACAGGAATATATACCATGCTTTCGCCCTTAGTTCGGCCAGTTTTTCCTCCTACGCTGCAACACAACCGAAATAAATCACACGCCGCCGACAAAGTCGGCGGCGCAGATTTTCGGTTAGGTCTCGGATAATTGCAGCGCAATTGCACTGCGACACTGTTCGTGCAGAGTTGTCATTACTTCGAAAACAGCTTTGTCAGGCCGTAGATGATGTAATGTATCGCGCCGACGAGCTGGCCGAGGATGCCCCAGTTCTTGTGCGTCTTGCCGCAGTACGGGCAGACGGGGACGGTATTGATCCCGCAGTCGTCGCAGCAGCCGTCGTCGTTAGCGTCCTCATGCGGCAGTCTGTCGTTTCCTTCCGCC
>JAILDS010000247.1 GCA_024689165.1 Clostridia bacterium | reverse complement strand
TTATTTGTTCGTTTTTCTCAGGTTATCTCCGTGTTTTCGACTTTTTCCCCGCGTCAGACGGCTCAGGCCGGAAAAACCGGGTCTTCAGCTCCTAAACCGTGAAATAATAATGTAGAGTAATAAGTTATAATATTTCAGCTCCTAAACCGTGAAATAATAATGTAGAGTAATAAGTTATAATATTAATAGTAGAGGCATGTTGAAAAGTGAAAAACCGGATATTACGACTCGATGTCCTTAATCAGGCGGTTGATCTCGGCCTTGTACGACGAATCGGTCTTCATCTGCTTTTCGACTTTTTCGAGCGATGCGATGACGGTTGTATGGTCTCTGTTGAATATCTTTGCTATGTTGTTCTGCGACATATCTGTGTTTTTTCTGATCAGATACACCGCGATGTGGCGGACGTTGACTATTTCTTTCGATCTCTTCAGACCGGTGAGTTCCTCCTTGGTTACTCCGTATCTGTCGTAGAGTTCTCCGAAGATCTTTGAAACGGTGACTTCGGTCGGGATCTGGCCGTCGAGCAGATCGGCGACGCAGGCTTTCGCGGATTCTATCGTGATGTCGTTTCCTTCGACGAAATACTTTGCGCCGAGCTTTTTTATTGCGCCTTCTATCTGTCTTACGTTCGAACGGAGGTTTTCGGCGAGGAAAGTCAGAACTTCCTCGGAAAGGGTTATTCCTATCTGTTCGGCCTTGTTTTTTATGATGGCTATACGCAGCTCAAGATCGGGCGGCTGGATATCGGCGAGAAGTCCCCACTCGAACCTGGTCTTGAGCCTCTCCTCAAGTGTTTTCATTTCTCGCGGAGGGCGGTCCGAGGTGAGGATTATCTGTTTTCTGTCCTCATAGAGGGCGTTGAAGGTGTTGAAGAACTCCTCCTGCGTTGAGACCTTTCCGGCAATGAAGTGGATATCGTCTATCAGGAGGATGTCGCACTGGCGGTACTTGTTCCTGAATTCCTGTGTCTTGTTTATCGCCATAGCCTCGATGAACTGGTTCGTGAAATCCTCGCCGGTTATGAAGATGATCTTTACGTCGGGCTTGTTTTCGTTTACCTTGTTCGTTATGGCGTAAAGCAGATGCGTCTTTCCTATGCCGCTCGGACCGTAGATGAACAGAGGATTGTAGTTTGTTGCTGGATTTTCCGCGACGGCCAGGCACGCGGCGTGTGCGAACTTGTTAGAGCTGCCGACTATGAAGTTCTCGAATGTGTATTTGAAGTTGAAAGGCGGACGTGTGCCCCCGTACGGATCTTCGGGAGTTTTAGCGAGAGGATTGTCGGGATCCTTCGTATACGGCGGTCTCGTACCTTCGTTCGGTTCTTCGGGAGTTTTCGCGGGGGGATCTTCCGGAGTATCCGTATTCTCTTTTTTTCTGAATTTCAGATCGACTTTTATTCCGAATCCCAGAAGATCGGAAAACTGTTTTTCTATGGTGGAAAGGTATTTTTTCGTGATTATATCGTGCTTGAACTCGGAATCGGTGGTCATTGTGAGCTTTCCGGTATCCGAATCGTAATCCTCGAGCCGGATGTTGCCAAACCAGAGGTTGATCGTTTCTCTTGTCAGCGTGTCCGAAAATGACTCTTTTACCGAATTCCAAAGCTCCGTTATGTCGTCCAGATACGGCATCGCAGGCATCTCCTGTTTTACATTAAATAATTATATATATTATATCATAAGCCGGCCGAAAAATCAACTTTTTTCGGCTGCATTTATCTAAAACATAATCATATTACTATATCTAACGGCTCTTCTTATCATTATTGACAATTTTTGCGGTTGGTGATATAATTATCCGGAATGTTATCGTCAGAAAACCTGGAGGGACCAAAGACATATGAAAGCGGTAATGTACGGAGCCGGAAACATCGGAAGAGGATTTATAGCCAAAAGATTCTTCCTTACAGGCTATGAGACAGTGTTCATCGACGTCAACGAGAGTCTGGTCGAAGGACTCAAAAAAGAGGGAAAATACCCGATCTTCGTAACGCGCGGCGATCACTACGACACCGAATGGGTCGAGAACGTGACAGCGGTCAACGGACGCGACGCCGAAGCCGCGTCGGACGAGATAGCGTCGTGCGACGTTATGGCTACCGCTCTCGGAGTGAACGTTCTTCCGTTCGTCGCGAAGATCATCGCGAGCGCGATAGAAAAAAGATACGCGGCCGGAAAAAGACCGCTCAACATACTCATATGCGAGAACCTCATCGGTTCGGGAAAATACCTTCGCGGGCTCGTCGAGCCCTTCATCCCGGAGGGACTGAAGGATTATTTTGAAAACTCGATTGGTTTTGTGAGCGTTTCGGTGTGCATCACCGTTCCTCCTACCGCCGAAAAGTTCCTGAAGGTAAGCAGCCTCGCGGTCTGCTCTGACGTATACAGCGAGCTTCCCGCCGACGCCGAAGCGTTCAGACCGGCGGGAGGGGAAATCCCGAAGGTCGACGGTCTCGTTCCCTTCTCACCCTTCTCCTTCTACATCGAGAGAAAGCTTCTCATACACAATCTCGGTCACGCCACGATGGCCTATCTCGGCAGACTGCGCGGCCATAAATACATATACGAAGCCGCAGCGGATCCTTTCGTAAAGTATATCCTCTTCAGGACCCTTTGTGAGTCCGCCAGAGCCCTGTCTCTGCGTCACAGCGTTCCTCTTGAGGATCTGATGAAGTTTATCCGCAACCTCGTCACGCGGCTCGACAATCCCCTTCTCGACGATACCGTGTTCAGAGTCGGCAAAGACCCGAAGCGCAAACTCTCCGCCGGCGACAGGCTGGGCGGTGCGTACAAAATGTGCCGCGAGCAGGGCATCATTCCCGCTCACATCGCCGTCGCGGTAGCTGCGGGATATCTGTTCGATCCGGAGGAGGACGCGATCGCCCTCGAAGTTTCGGGCTGCGCAAAGAACGAAGGCATTGCCGTCGCGCTTGAAAAATACAGCGGGATCACCGATCCGGCAGACGTCGCGATGATCGGAAAATTCTACGAAATGCTCAAAAACGGAGCCGACTTCGGCGAATTTGTCACCGAGCTCGACAGACTTACCGAATGATCATCCGGCATGTATCTTCAGCCGGCGCCGCCGGCGCCGGCTGAAGATGTTTCAGCTCATTTTTCAGATAAACAAATAACACACGGGAAGAGTGATAAAATGATCAGGTATACCGAAAACGACAAGAGTTTCTTTCTCGAAGGCGCGGATTTCACATATGCGATGAGAGTGGACTCGAACGGATATCTTACCCACACGTACTACGGGGCAAAGATAGCCAGAGCCGATCTCGGCTACTACAGGCCGGAGAACGTGCGCAGCTTCAACCCGGTGATACCCGGAACAAAAAAGGCCTACGCCGACATCATGCAGGAATACGGCACCGCAAACCTTGGCGACTTCAGGGAGCCGGCAATGATATCGCGCTCAGTTTCGGGCGACTGCACCGCCGACCTCAGGTTCGCGGGGTACTATATCCTGCCGAAAAAGCACGCGGTAAAGGGCATTCCCACTTCACGCGGCGGCGAGACGCTCGTAATACGCCTTCGCGACGGATACAACGGTCTCTCCGTGTACCTCTACTATACCGTATACGAAAAAGAAAACATACTCACCCGGAGAGCCAAGATATCCAACACGACGGGAGACACGGTCTTTCTCGAGCGTGCGCTGAGCTTCACGCTTGATTTCTACGGCAGCGGCTACGAAGTGCTCACTCTCGCGGGACACCACGCAAAGGAAAAATACCCGCAAAGGTCGGAGCTGCATCAGGGGATATATTCGGTAGGCAACATAAGGGGCACGACGTCGGCCAACCACGCCAATTTCATCGCGCTGCTGACTCCCGGCACCGACGAGGAAAAAGGCGAGGTGTTCGCGTCGAGCCTGATGTACAGCGGTTCTCACTACGAGAGCGCGGAGGTCGACGAATCGGGCAGAGTCAGGCTTTCGTCGGGCATCAATCCGGGAAGCTTCCGCTGGAAGCTCGACGCCGGCGAAGAGTTCGAGACGCCCGAGGCGGTGCTCTGCTACTCTAACGCCGGTCTCGGCCTGATGACGAGGCAGTATCACGACTTCTTCAGAAGGTACGTCATAAACCCGAAATGGGTGTATGCGAGGCGCCCGATAGTGCTCAACAGCTGGGAGGGAATGCATTTTTCCTTCAACAGCGAGAGAATATTCGAGACCGTAGACAAACTTAAGGACAGCGGCGTCGACCTGTTCGTGCTCGACGACGGCTGGTTCGGCGCCAGAGACAGCGACAGAGCCGGTCTCGGCGACTGGTACTGCAACGAAAAGAAACTGCCGGGCGGCCTTCGCGCCATAGCCGACAGATGCGCGGAGAACGGCCTGGGCTTCGGTCTGTGGATCGAGCCCGAGATGGTCAACCCCGATTCCGACCTCTACCGCGAGCATCCCGACTGGGCCGTCGGTATACCCGGAAGGCCGGGAGTGCCGTCGCGGAACCAGTTCGTCCTCGACTTCTCGAGACAGGACGTCGTCGATCACATAAAGCATGTGATAGGGGACGTCATAGCCGGGAGCGGCGCCTGCTACATCAAGTGGGACATGAACCGTCCGCTCACCGAAAACTTCTCGCATCTCCTCCCCGCCGACAGGCAGGGCGAATTCCAGCACAGATACATGCTCGGCGTATACGAGCTTGCAGAATATCTCACGAAGAGATTCCCCGACATCCTCTTTGAGGGCTGCTCCGGCGGCGGAGGACGCTTCGACGGCGCCATGCTGGCCTATTTTCCGCAGATCTGGACATCCGACAACACGGACGCCGACGACCGCAGCATGATCCAGTACGGCACGACGCTCGTCTTCCCGCTGTCGGCGTCGTCGAACCACGTATCGATCTCGCCCAACATACGCAACGGCCGGGCAACACCGCTCGGCACCCGCACGAACATCGCGTATCTCGGCACTTTCGGCTACGAGTTCGACGTCAACAGGTTCCCGGCGGATGAATTCGCCCGGATCCCGGCCGACACGGCGCGCTACCGCACGATCGACGGCCTTATCAGAGAGGGCGACGTCTACCGCGGAAACAACCGCCACGACGGCAACGACGCCCTTGTGTGCGTGGTATCGAAGGACAAAAAGCGGGCCGTAGCGGTATACCTCCAGGCGCTCAACCCGCACAAGATGAATCCCCGCTTCAGGATCCCCGGCCTCGACCCCGACAGGCTCTACCGCGTCGACGAGCTGAATCTGATGCTTCCGGGCTCGGTGCTCGTCAATCTCGGCGTCACGCTGCCGCGGTACAGGAACGATTTTGGTTCGACGCTGCTGACCATCACCGCCGTAGAATAGATCACATACGAAACAGGACCCGCCCGCGCCGAAGCGCGGGCGGGTCCTTTCCGCCGGTCATGTTCAGTTTCCTGCCTCTGCGGCGGCCTCGGGCGAAAGCAGCGCGGTGCAGAGCGGCTTGCCCGACTTCAGCTCGACGAACGCGACCATGTCGAAATACTCGGTGTCGTAATAGTACTGCCCGGAGGTCGAGTTCCTGCCGTACATCTTCACTGTCATTTTGATATCGCAGCGGAAGGCGGTCTCGGAACCGTCGGTCCATTCGTAGTGAAGCGTTTCGGACTCCGGGAAGGAGATCGACGAAGGATAGTAGTCAGACCAGTTGTAATAGTTCTGCGTGACGTTTCTGTATATGTCGGTCCCTGACTTGAAGTAGACCTTGGTCGCGTCGCGGAGCGCGGCCGACGTGCGCTGGTAGATGAATTTGTTGTACTGGACTGCCATCTCGGTCACAAAGTCGCCGTATTTGGCCTTTATGGCGTCGGAGACGGCCTTTTTCCTCTCTTCCTCGAGCCGCTGCCTCTCGAGCTCGGCCTGCTTTTCGGCCTCTTCGATCTGCTGCTTCTTAAGTTCGGCGAGGTGGCGCAGCCTATCCGCGTGCCTGACCGTTTCGTTGTACTCGCCGGCTAAGAGAGAGCGGTACGCGAGCTCGGTGTCGTACGCGGAGCCGTCGGAGCTGACGGCGGGCTCGAGTATCTTCCCGTCGCGGCCCGGCATTTTGACCGTCACCCGCGGGGTCTCGAAAAGACCGGCTACCGCATAGTTCACCATCACGCGGTATTCGTCGTTGTCCTCGGGGAAATACACGTCGTCGTCGAGGATGACAGGCTTACCGTCGGTGCATCCGCTGTCCAGCTTCACTCCGTTGACCGTGACGTCTGCGAGTGCGGGAGCAAATACCGACACGCCGTAGACCGGCGTCAGATGGACCGATATATCCTTCAGCTCGGGATATTTGAATTTGAACATGTCCGTCTCTTCGGATCCCTCGCCCACGGTGAAACTGCCGAAGGTTATGTCGCCCGAACTCACGGCGTATGTCTTGACCGTCGAGTCGGTGCCGATGACCTCCCTGTACGAGAGGTCGCCTCCTCCGATCAGGCCGGCGAGGTATCTGCCCGCGCTGCCCTCGTCTTCGAACTCGGAGACTTCGGTGTCGGCGTATTCCGCCAGTTCCTCCGACGTCCTGTTTTTGAATCGCTCCTCAAAGATCCTTTCGGCCTCGTACTCCGGCCTCGTCGCCTCGTATTCCTCGAGCGCGCGCCGCACGATGAGCAGCCCGACGGCCCACACGACGGCGACCGCGGCGAATATGATGCACCATACGGTGAGAAATCTCGATATTCCGCGCCTGCTGCGGCGCCTTCTAACCTTTTCCGCCATCTTTCCGCCCCGGTTCATTTCGACGGAGCGACGCAGAAGAAGGTAGGGATGTGTCTCGGCGCCGTGGCCGCGACGTACTTGTTGACGAGCCCCATCTTCTGATACTGGTCGAGTCTTGATTCGTCGTATTCGTAAAGTTTGAAATAATCCCTGTAATAGAGCACCGCCGACGAACCGCCGTCGAGCATGCCCGCGTTCACCGCGCCGTATTCGTACATGAGCTGCGTCATGTCGTTGTAGCTCGCGCCGAGGCTCGACGCCGAGCGTCCGTCCGTGGTGATGAATATGACGGCTCCGTCGGCGCGCTGGCCGATCGCCGAGCGCTGCGCGGGAGACGACGTGTTGTAGTTGGATACGTGGACGCTGCCCTTTGCGTCGGTGTAGATAAGGCGGCTCGACGACGATTTGGTCGTCGGCCTGAAGCAGACGCCGTCACGGATCCCGGCGGCTTTTGCCGACGCCGAAGTCAGCCCCTCGGAGATGACCATTCTGTTGTTCGAATCGAAGCCGATGAAGGTCTTCCAGGATGTGCCGTCGTCCCAGACGCACTTTCCTTTCGAGAAGGTGAGTCCCTGCGGCGCTCCCCCGTTGCCCTGGCCGCCCGGATCGGAGAATTCCCCGCCGTTTATGAGCGCGACGCAGTTCTCCTGCTCCGCCATCTCATAGAACCGTTTGCCGGATACCGAGGAGTCTGAAAAGTCGCTCGACGTCGCGGTGTAGATCCTCGACGGATCCCTGATTATGAGCATATAGGCTTTGAAATTGGCCCTGTTCACAGTGATGAACTGGATGCCGTCGATGGCATAGTCCCACTCGTTGTATTCGACGAGCTGGGTCGAGCCGTCGCTGTCGGTTATAAGGGCGGTGCCGTCGTCGTTCGCCAGGACGGTGATCTCGTAGCGGTTGCCGTTGCTGTCGGTGACGATCTTCTTTATGAATCTCGACGAGAACTCCGTCGGGCTGTAGACTTCGACGTTCTCCACCGCCGCCTCGGCCATGATCTCCGAGACCTTGTCGGGAGACAGCACGAGGTAGGGGACGAATTTGGTGGCGCTGGCCTGCATGGCGGCTCCGACTAGCAGGTTCCTCATCGACTTGCTCGGGCCGTGCGCCACGGCGAATATGAGCGTCCAGATAAGAAGAAACACCAGAAGGATCACAAGCAGGAACGACAGAAGGACGCGCGAAAGGACGCGCGAGATCTTTCTTTTAGTTCCGCGTGTCATTCCCTTTTCCGTTTTTTTCGCGCTTCCGGATGTGCTTTTTCCTCCCGGGACCGCGCCGGTCTTTTCCGCCATTTCAGATCTCCCGCTCTCCTTGTTTTATCCTGTGTCCTCGCATGCCCCCCGCGCGCCGGCTTTACGCCTGCGCGGCGGGATCCGCACCCGCGGTGCACCTTATATTATACCATATTTTTACGGAATACGAACATATTTAATGCTAAAGCACAAAATATTAATTTGTTAATAAAAAAGCCTGCCACGCCCGGGGGGACTTCTCCGCCGCAGCATTTATGTCTTTTTTTTATCTCTAAGAAAATGTGTGAAGAAAAACAAAAAAAGCGGCCGGAAGGGAGCAAAAACCGGAAAAACCGCGAGCGCGTCATTGACATCGGTTCAGGAAAATGGTAAAATATTATTCTATATTTGGCGTTTTGAAGCACCAGGAACGCCGGAAAGCCGAGCCGCACCGCGCGGACTGTTTTCCCGAACAGCACGGAATCTGACAGTTTGCATATACATTCAAGGAGGCCCCTTTAATGAACAGAGGCAAAAATTATCCGCTTTACACGACCACCGTATTCCCAGATTTCAGGTATATGGTCGAGCAGTGCGCGGAAAAGCATCCGAACAGCTACGCGCTGTCCTACAAGACCGATCCCAACGATGACAAGGTCGTCCATGTGACGTACACGCAGGCAAGAGACGACGTCAGGGCGCTCGGTACCGAGGAGATCTCGATGGGTCTCCGCGATAAGAAGTGCGCGATCATAGGGACGTGCAGCACAGGATGGATCTACACTTATTTTTCTCTCATGGCGATCGGAGCCGTGACCGTCCCTCTCGACAAGGAGATGCCGGCCGAGGACCTGGCCGCGACGATAGCCAAAGCCGAGTGCACCGCCGTGTTCTACGGAGCCGAGGTCGCCGCTAAGCTCCCCGTAATACGTGAGAGTTCGGGAGCCGGGCTTTTCATCTGCATGAACGGAGAGGCGGTCGAAGGCGATCTTCACACCGACGCCATGACCGACGCCGGCAACGGGAAGCTCCGTGCGGGCGACAGATCGTATTTCGACTATGAGATCGACACCGACAGGCTCGCGTCGATAGTGTTCA
>JAILDS010000209.1 GCA_024689165.1 Clostridia bacterium | reverse complement strand
ATAACTGCTATAGGCATAGGAAAAGCTAATATCAGCATCTATGGCGATGAAACATCGGCGTTTTATGAAATTACAGTTGTTGAAGAAAGGTATTCGGTTATATGGAATGTTGACGGTACCGAAACCACTCAGGAATATGAGCCCGGCGCAACAATTCAGAAGCCAGCCGATCCTCAAAAAGATGGTTGTATTTTTAAGGGGTGGACTCCCGATGTCCCAAATACAATGCCTGCAGAAGATATAACATTTACTGCCGTCTTTGAGAGTATTCAGCCCAATGTGTTTACATTGATTTACAACGCCAGTGGCGGCATGGGCGCTCCCTCGAGCCAGACCGGCAACGGCAGTGTCACGCTTTCGACAACGAAGCCGACAAGAAGCGGTTATACCTTCAAAGGCTGGACGACGAGTTCAACTGCAACCACGGCGCAATATCAGCCGGGTGCAAGCTACAACCTGACCGACAATGTTACTTTTTATGCCGTGTGGCAGAAGAACGCGACGCCCGGACATCCTTCGGTCAAAGCCGTCGCTGTCGACGATATCAAGATCAACTATAAAGCCTCCGCGACCATCAAGCCGCAGATCACCGCCGATGACGGCGCTGAGTACACGGTGAGCTATTCATCCTCCGCCACGAACGTGGCGAGCGTGGACGCCGGCGGCAAGGTGACGGGCGCCAAGAGAGGCACGGCGACGATCACCTGCACGGTCACCGACGAATACGGCGGCACAGTCAAGGACACCTGCACCGTCACCGTCAAGTATTCCTTCGTCCAGTGGCTCATCATAATCCTGCTCTTCGGCTGGATCTGGTATTGAGCCGTATAAAATAACGACCCGCATATGATAGCCGGGCGCGCCGCGAAACACGAAAACGCGGCGCGCCCTTTTTCTTTATAATCCGTCTTCGGTGAATGCCCGCGAACAGCCCAAAGAGGCCGATCCGCGGGCGCTGTTTCTTTGCTAACGGTTGAAAAGATCCTCGTTTCCGAGTATAATAAGCAGAAAAGGCAGATCGGGATCCGGAGAGGCGAAAAAATGGATGATATCAAGCTTGTTCCCTTGACTTCGGAAGACAGGGAGCGCTTCATTCTTGACAATCAGGAGGCGTTCAATTACGGGGCGCTTTAAGAATTCGGCATAAGAGACGACACCTTTGAAGAAGAAGGTCAGATCATTTCCCGTGAAACGATAGAAGAGTCGATCGACGGGGGAGAAGCGTATCGCATCACGCGGGGAGGCAGACCCGTCGGCGGCGTCATAATCAGAGTCGAAGGCGACAGAGGCGACCTTGAGATCCTGTTCGTCTCGCCCGATGTTCACAGCAAGGGCATCGGCTATGCCGCGTGGCGCGAGGTCGAAAAAACACACCCGGAGGTCAAAGTCTGGGAAACGGTAACTCCGTATTTCGAAAAGAGGAACATAGATTTCTACGTCAACCGCTGCGGCATCCATAACGTCGAATTTTTCAACGCGCGCCACCCCGGCCCGAGTGACGGTGACTCGGAGGAAGGAAACGGCGACAATAAATGGGACGGCATGTTCCGTTTTGAAAAGAGAATGGAACAGACAGACGTGTCCGATCTGTGAAAAACGGCAAATCTCACCCTCTGTCGTTTGAGATCCGAGGGCTTTATGATACACTTGCGGCGAAAGGAGGTTCGATATGGACCAGCAAAAGACAGGCTCCTTCTTAAAGGAGCTGAGGACCGAAAAAGGGCTGACTCAGGCCGAGCTTGCCGAGCGGCTGAACACCACCGACCGTTCCGTATCGCGCTGGGAGACGGGGAGGACCATGCCGGATATCAGCGTCCTTATTGAGCTCGCGGATTTTTATCGGGTGGATATCAAGGAGATACTTGACGGAGAAAGGCAGAGCGAGAAAACGAACGGGGACGTCAAGGCGACGGCCGAAAAAGTCGCGGAGTATTCAAAAAAGGCCGGCAAAAGGAAGGTCACGAAAACGGTCGCGCTGATGCTTATACCGATCGTTGTTTTGACGGCGCTGCTGGTGATCGTGTTTTCAAGCAGGAGCGTGCCGGTATCACCCGACGGTTATCCCCCTTATCAACAGGTAACGATCGATCCGAAGATCACCGACGAGCTGATAAACGATCACGTGATCGCGCATATGCCCGAGCCTTCCGGGAACAGCCGTGATTTTTCAGGCATAAAGGTTTTTTCCTCTGAAGAAAAGCAAAGCGGCGATTACTACGTTTACGCGTGGGCCGTTGAAGCCGTATATTCTTATAAAGGCGGCGTGCTGACCGAAGAGAGCGGCTCCTCCTATCCCTGCAGGTTTGAATTGATGAAAGAAAACGACGGCTTCAGCGTCGTCGGCGCGGACGTTCCTCGCGACGGCTCCTTCTACGTCGAGGACATAAAAAAGCTGTTCCCCGGCTACGTTGTGAAAATGATCGAGACGGTGCAGGAGGACGGAACGGTGGAAAAGCTTTCCGATGGGATCCTCGCCGACGCGAAGTCGTATTTCAACGTCGGTTAAAACAGCCTTCGTCGTTCAAAAGGTGATGAGATAATGAAAAAGATCGCAGGCGTCCTGCTCGCGGCGGCAGTGATATTTCTGACAGGCTGCGGCGCCGGGACGCGAGAGGAAACGGAACAGCTGCCGCTGGCCGCCTATTTGACGGACGACGGGATCATTGAAGACGTTTGCGCCGCGCTCGAAAAGAACGGCGCCAAAAACGTCGACGTGTTCAAAGCCTGGGTCAGGGATTTTTCCGACACGTCGGTCAAGGATGCCGGCTTGACGAAGCGGTGGGTCAGACCCGGCGAGCTTGAAGGCGATCCTTACGCCTGTGCCGACTACTGGGAGAAAACGCATGATTTCCCGGACGCGAACTGCAGGATGACGGCAATGCTCCTTATGGGCGATCTGCTCACGATCGACGATCCCGAAAAGGCTTACGACGGAACGTATCTGATGATGGA
>JAILDS010000190.1 GCA_024689165.1 Clostridia bacterium | reverse complement strand
AAAAGCTGCGAGAAGCCGAGCAGCAGACCGTCTGAAAACTGGTCGACGTCGGCTATTATCCTGCTGAGTATATCGCCGGACGGATGTGAATCGAGGTATGACAGCGGCAGGGATTGGATATGCCCGAACGCCCGCGAACGAAGGTCCCGCGTCGTTTTGAAGCTGACGGCGTTGTTGCAGACGTTCATCAGCCACTGCGAAAGCGCGGCCGCAACTGCAAGGACGCCTATGAGAAGAAGATTTTTGAACAGCCCGTTGAAATCGACCCTGCCCGCGCCGAGCATCAGGTCGACAGACCTGCCGATGAGGATCGGTATATACATCATGAGCCCTGCGGAAACGAGGGCGAAAACAGCGGAAAGCGCTATAAGGACCCAATGCCTTTTCAGGCTTCTGAGCACCTTGACGAGCGTCTCGCGTCTTGAAAAGCTTTTATTCATCGCAAGCCTCCTCCGACCCGAACTGCGAATCGTAGATCTCGCGATAGACCGCGCAGCTTTCCAGAAGCTCGTCGTGCTTTCCGCAACCGACGACGGCGCCGCCGTCAAGAACAAGTATAGTGTCGGCGTTCATTACCCCCGCGGCTCTCTGGGAAACGATGAAAACGGCGTCTGCATGCGCATCGGCGGCTATCGCGGAGCGCATCGCCGCGTCCGTTGCGTAATCCAGAGCGCTCGCGGAGTCGTCGAGGATCAGTATCTCCGGAGCGCCGACAAGCGCGCGCGCGACCGTCAGGCGCTGCTTCTGCCCGCCCGAGAGATTTCTTCCGTTCTGCTCGAGAACGTGGTCGAGACCGCCTTTTTCAAATATAAAATCGTAAGCCTGCGCCGTTTTGAGAGCGCGGACGAGCTCGTCGTCGCAGGCGTTCTCGTCCGCGAAAAGAAGATTGTCGCGGACTGTGCCGGCAAACAGCTCCGCTTTCTGCGGGACGACGCCGATCCTGCTTCTGAGCTCCTTGGGGTCCCAGTCCCGAACGTCCCTGCCGAATACGCGGACGGCGCCCTCCGCAGCGTCGTAAAAACGCGGTATAAGGTTGACCAGCGAGGTCTTCCCGGAACCGGTACCGCCGATGATACCGACCGTTTCACCTCTTTTTACACTGAGCTCGACGCCCGTTACCGCCGGCGCGTTGTTGCCGGGGTAAGTCAGTCCCGCGCCAATGAACTCGACGACGGTATCGTTCCCTTCTGCCCGGGTCTCCGTGTCCGCAGAAGCTGAGTTGTTCAGCTCGCTGGTATCTGCGCCCGTCTGTCCCGTTTTACTGTCCTCAAAAACAGCCTCTATCCTTTTTTGCGAGGCGACGGCTCCCGTGATAGTGATGATCAGAGAGGCGAGCTTCACGAGCTCGACGAGTATCTGCGACATATATGAGTAAAGCGCGACGATCTGCCCCTGCGTCAGCTCGCCGGAGTCGATCCTGACGGCCCCCGAATACAGCAGGGCGATTATACCCGCGCTGACAACCGCGTACGTGAGAGGGCCCATCAGCCCGGAAACCCTTCCGACGAAGCGCTGGAGCGAGCTCAGCGCGCGGTTGGAAACAACGAAGTCTTCTGTCTCAGCGTTTTCCCGGCGGAAGGCTCTTATGACGCGGACTCCCGTGAGGTTTTCGCGAGTCAGAGTCGTCAGCCCGTCAAGCCCTTTCTGGACTTTCTTATAAAGCGGGAGACAGGTCAGCATGATCCCGAACACCACGGCGCTGAGTACCGGGATAAGGACGACGAATACGAGCGCGGACTTCACGTCCACCGTAAATGCCATGATCATCGCCCCGAAGACGACGAAAGGCGAACGGAGCAGCAGCCTCAGCGTCATGTTCACGCCGTTCTGGACCTTGTTCGCATCCGCCGTGAGCCTTGTGATCAGGGTCGACTGCCCCACGGCGTCAAGCTCGGCATACGAAAGGCTCTGGATCCGCTCGAAAAGGATGCTTCTGAGCATGGAAACGGAGCCCACTGCGGCGCGGGCTGAAAAATACTGCGCCACGACTGAAAAACAAAGCCCGACGACGCCGAGCGCGACAAGCAGCGCGCAGGACGCGAAAATACCACTCCTGTCGGACGAGACTATCCCTTTGTCGATGATATTCGCGACCACGAGCGGAACAAAAAGCTCCAGCGTCGCCTCGAACAGTTTAAAAAGCGGCGCAAGGATGCTCACGAGCCTGTATTTTTTCAGGCAGCCGAAAAGATGTTTCATTTAAACTCCGTTCACACCGAAAAGAGGGCGCGGACGACCCGCACCCCAAAGCTTACAACAAATCTAAGCAGCTGAACCGAAGCGCTCAGCCCTCGTCCGAAGCGACCGTCGTGGTCTCATCGACCTCTTCAACGACCTTGATGTTGAAAATGCCGTTAAAAAGAGACGCCAGCATCTCAAGCACCTGTTTGAGATAAGCGATATAAAGGCTGATTTCCGGCATGAAGCTCGGTATATTGAAATCATAACTCATTCGGTTCCGACCTCCTTTCGAAAAACAGAAAAGCGCGTTCTCAGCCGACGTCGCCGGAAACCGTGGTGGTGACGGCTGTCGCGACGAGGTCTTCACCTTCGATACCCATCTTCGTGGCGTTGCCGATAAGATCGGAAAGGACCTTATTGAAGAACTCCGCAATGACGTTGAGTATCGCCTGAAGATAAAGAACCATCTGACCGATACCGAAAGTATCGTTACCGAATATGGTGTCGGGTAAGAAATTCATAACCACACATCCTCGCTTATTAGTGGCTTGAGTATAACACCGATTTTTCAAAAAAACAAGATGTTTTGACCCTTTGTTTTTTAAGTTTTAATTACAAATTCAGAAAGAAACGTAGCCGCAGCGGGTATAAAACGCAATATTGTCGTTCAATCCGGTAAAAACCGTCGGAGAGATACCTCCGCAAAGCAGGGAGTCTGTCAGCGCCCACAGGCAGCTTTTCGCGAAGCCCCTGCGCCGGTACTCCTTATCGGTGCACACGCCCTCTATGAGCGCGTTTCCGTCCCGTTCGGCGTCGGTCACGGCGCAGGAGACGAGCCTGCCGTTTTCTTCCGCGGCAAAGCCCCTGCATCTGCCCATTTCAAGACGTGATGTCAGGACTTCGAGCCGCCTGCGCGCCGCCTCGTCCGTCAGCCCGAAGGCTCTCTGCTGGAGTTCCGTTACCTCCCGCGCGTTCCCGGGCTCTACGGGCACGACGTCAGCTCCCCCGCCGCCGGAGGTCCTGCCGGCGAAGCTCCACGCGCGGTATTTCGGCGCAAGTCCGATATGGGAAGCGGCTCCGGGGTACGCGAGCGCGTCAGTACAGCCGCTCAGGAATGCAGACGTCTCTTGGGGGTCGGCTTTTTCGGTGCATACGAACGCCCTGCGGTATTCCGTCAGCTCGACGAGCCCCGCGTACTCGCAGGAATCGGTCAGGATAACGTAAAAACCGTCGCCGACCGTGCCGCCGAATAGAAAAAAGTCCTCAAGCACAGCCGCCGTGACGGCGTCTCCCGCGCGGGTCACGTATTTCTGAGGAGGTGTCGATCTGTCGAGCAAAAGTATCATAGACGTCCTCCGGATCTGTGAGCCATGGTCTCCGGGCAAAAGCCCATCGGCAGACGGGCCGCCGCGCCGGAGCGGGCGTTATCGTTTCAGTTCAGCGCGTCGAGCGTTTTTTCGCAGGACGGAAGGAATTCTTCCAGAAACATCTCTGCTTCCGGACAGCCCAGCGCGCGGACGGCTTCGAGAGAAGCGCTTTCGGCCGCGGAAAACTCCGTGTTTCCCGCGCGCCGTTCCTCGATGCATTTTATCAGCGCGCAGATCTTGTCCGCCGCCTTGACAAGAACGTTATATTCGTCCTTTTCGGGATCTATCAGCTCCGCATACCCGCCGCGCAGATCCTCCGGGAGATCGGCAAGAAGTCTTTGAGAGGCGTCTTTTTCGACCGCCGCGTAGTTCTCGCGCAGGGCCGGTGTAGCGTACTTTACCGGCGTGGGCATATCGCCCGTGAGGACCTCCGGCATATCGTGGAACAGCCCAAGCATGCCCGCACGGTCAGCGTTATAGCTTTTGCCCATCCGCTCGTTGCCTATAAGAGCCAGCGCGTGGGCGACGACAGCGACCTCGGCGCAGTGGGTGCTGAGGTTTTCCGGGAAGGAATTCCTCATCAGCGCCCAGCGGTTGATGAATTTGAGCCTCATGAAATAGGCGAAGAAATCACTGCTCATGCTTTTTCACCCGCCTGTGCTACCTGCTCGAAATGCGCGGAATCGAGCTTCGTCTTTGCCGCCATATGCAGGATGATATTTCTGACGGTCGTTTCAAGCCCGCTGCCCTCGGAGTAGTCGGCCTTTTCGCGGAAAGAGACCCTGCCGTGCAGCAGAAGGTCGTCCGCGACGCTCTGTCTGCCGTCCCAGTAAAGCGCGATGGAACGGCCGCCGTAGGCCTCGACCATCTTCATGCAGGGCACGTCTGAAAGCCCGTCGCCGATATACAGCATGTTGGTGAACAGCACCCTGCGCTCGCCTTCGGGCGTGGAGCGGTTGAGATCCGCGTCGTTGGAGATATCCAGTATTCCCTTGTTGATCCTGTATATGAACTGCGTTTTAGAGGTATAGTTGACGGCCGTCTTGGGCCATACGGCGTAGCCGCGCTCGTCGTAAAGGAATTCCGAGGCGAATATTCTTGTGAACTCCCCGGATATCGCGGAGCCCTCGATTATCTCGCGCAGTCCGCTCGAAAGGACGTAATGCTCCACCGTCACGCCCATGGCGGCGGCGTAGCGGTTGATCCTGCCGAACCAGTCGGAGACCCCCGGAAAAAACTCCAGCTCCGCGCCCTGCCGGACGAGCTCGTCCCTGACGATAGGCCTTCCCGCTTTTGCGGCTTCGCGGAGCATCGTATACATATAGGCGAGTATGCCGTCCGCCTGCTCCCGGCGGGAAAGCTCGTTCGCGGCCCCCCAGAATTCCCCGGCGGACATCCCGAGCGACGGAATGAAAGAGAACTCCTGCATGTCACGCGTGCAGAGAGTCCTGTCGAAGTCGTACATTATCGCGATTATAGGCGTCATATTACCCAAGCCTCGGCGTTTCGACGATCTTGATATAATTCGGAGCCGCTCCGCCGTACTCCACACAGATCAGCTCATTCTCCTTCTCAAGCCAGCAGCCGGGCATATAAAGCGTCTGCTGCGGACCCTCCGAGCAGTACCTGCCCAGATTGTGGCCGTTGACGATGATGAACCCGCTGCCGAGGTCGGAGGTGTCGATGAAGCAATCCACCTTGTTCGCGCACTCGAACAAGAGCTTGGCGATGACGCATTCGCGTTTGATCTTTTCTTTTTCTTTGAACTCCACGCCGGAAAGGTCCTCAAAGCTCATCGGGACGCACTCCCAGCCCATGAGCTCCTGAGAACCGAGGAACACCCTGCCGAGGCCCTTGCGGTCCGGCATGCGCGTTCCGTAGTTCACCCTGCCGTAGGCGGCAACAAGGACGTCGATCTTCAGCTCGCCGTCGAACGCCTTGAGCTGTATCTCGAGGCTTTCGCCGCCGCGCCTGCTTCTGACACGGTCGAAGGAGTCCGCGTACTCGCCGTTGATATAGACCTGCGCCACGTCGTGCACGCTTTCGAGCTTAAGCTTGGCCGCCTCGTATTTGCCCTTTACGACGGTCGTATACCTTGCCATACCGCCCATCAGGTCAAGCTCCTCAAAGCTCAGCGGGGACGGGGATCCCACCGTCGGGCCGAGAGCGGCAGTGTTGTCAAGCAGCCTCGCGGTCTTCGTGAATTTGAATTTTCCGAGGTTCTGGGTCCTTATAACGGGCGGGAGCTCAAGCTCCGGCGCGTCGGCGCGCTCGATGAGCATGTCCCTTACGGCAAGGTACGCGCTGGTTATCTCGCCATGTTCGCTTATGAGAGTCCCGTAGTCGTAGCTCGTGACGGTCGGGGCGTAGGCGTCCGCGTGGTTTGCACCGGCGGTAAAACCGAAGTTTGTCCCGCCGTGCGCAACGTAGATGTTGAAATTGATATCGTTGCTCAGGAAATAGTCGACGCACTCAACGATCTCGTCTCCGGAACGCGTGTGGTGCTTGCCTCCCCACGCGTCGAACCAGCCACACCAGAATTCAGAGCACATCAAAGGCATATCCTGCTGGTGCCTGATGAGCGCTCCGAAATTCCTGGACGGGTCGGAACCGAAATTGACCGTTTTGAAAACGTCCGGAAGCGTCCCGCCGGAGAGCATGAAATCAGTCCCGCCGTCCGAGGTGAACAGCGGCGCGTCGATGCCGTTTTCTCGGATCATGCCCTGCAGAGCAAGAAGATAATTCTTGTCGTTGCCGTAGGAACCGTACTCGTTCTCGAGCTGGAACATCAGGATATTGCCGCCGTTCGTCGTCTGATAAGGCGCCAGACGCGGCAGCAGCTGAGAAAAGAACCTTGCTACATAGTTCAGGTAAACCGGGTCCGAACGCCTGAACTTCGCCCCGGTCGCCGCGAGCCAGTGCGGCAGCCCGCCGTTGTCCCACTCGGCGCAGATATACGGACCCGGACGGATAATGACGTAAAGTCCGAGCTTTGCTGCGAGCCGGACGTACTGCTCGATATCGAGCATACCGGAAAAATCGAACTCGCCCTGTTTTTTCTCATGCATGTTCCAGCAGACGTAGGTCTCGACCGTGTTGAGTCCCATCGCCTTGATGCGGTAGAGCCTGTCCTCCCAGTACTCCTCGGGGATGCGGAAATAATGGCACGCCCCGGAGTGGACGAGGAACTTTTCGTTATCGAGATAAAACCCGTCGCTTCTTATTTCAAACACAGCTTTCTCCTTTCACCCGTCTCATATCACCGGGACAGCACGCGCAGGGTATAGTTTTTCAGAAATTCCGCGTCAGGGCCGAAGGTCTTCAGCGCGTCGAGCGCCTTGCCCGCGTATTCCGAGGCGAGTTCTCCCGCTCCGGACTGTCCGAGTACGGACACGTAGGTGCTTTTTTCGCCCGTTTCCTCGTCCATGTCCAGCACGTCGTCGGTTATCTGGAACGCGAGACCGAAGGCGAGGGCGTATTCCTTCGCCGCGGCGAGCCGTTCGGCGGTCGCGTTCCCGCTCGCAAGAACTCCCATGACGCATGCGGCCTCCATCAGGCAGCCCGTCTTCAGACGGTCCGTCCTGTACAGCTCGTCGAGCGTCGCCTTTCTTGTTTCAAGCTCGAGGTCCGAGACCTGACCGTTGACCATACCCATCGCGCAGTCCGCCAGGACCTTTACGCACGCGGCGGAAACGGCAGGCGGGACGGTCCGGGAAGCGGCCGCGAGATAAAAGGCGTGCGTGAGCATGGCGTCGCCCGCCAGAAGCGCCGTTGATTCGCCGAACCTGACGTGCGCCGTCTCGCGTCCGCGCCGAAGGACGTCGTCGTCCATACAGGGCAGGTCGTCGTGGATGAGCGAATACGTGTGTACGAACTCGACCGCGGCGGCAAAATCGAGCGCGTCTTCGATCTCACCTCCGCAAAGACGGCAGAATTCAAGGCAGAGCATGGGTCTGACCCTTTTTCCGCCGCCGTCAAGACAGTAGAGCATCACTTCGCGCATTTTTTCGCCGTCAGGAGCACGGGGTACGGACGCCTCGAGCTTTTTTTCGATGACGGAAACGTATTCATCGAGCGAATAGGTCTTCATGCCTCATTCCTCCTCTGCTTCGCCGCTCAGAACGCGCAGTTTTTTCGCGGCGCCGTCAAGGCAGTCGCCCGCGAATTTAGCGAGCTTGACGCCTTCCTCGTAAAGCTTCACGCTCTCGTCGAGGGTCAGCTTGCCGTTCCTCAGCTCCGCCGCGATCTCCTCGAGCCTTGACAGAGCCTGTTCGTAAGTCATTTTTGAAGCCATATTCTCTCTCCGTTGTTCCGACGTGCTTACAAAACGTCTTATTGTGTTATTTCCGCGCGGGCGGAGCCGTCGTGAAGCACGAGATTTGCTTTGTCGCCCGGGGCAAGGTCTTTTGCCGAAGACACGACATTGCCGCTCTTTTCGATTATCGCGTACCCGCGCCGGAGCACTCCGTATGGCGACATCGCCTCAAGGGCGCCGGCGAGGGCCTGCGTTTTTGCTTTTTCGGCGGCTATCCGGTCCGAAACTGACCTTCGGATCGACTCCTCGAGCGAATCGAGCTTCAGTCGCTGGACGTCCGTATAATCCCCGCCCCGCTCGAAATGGGCCTTGGCGACGACTGCGCCGAGCCGCGCGCGCTCAAACTCGAGCCTGTCGTTCATTGCCGAAGTCAGCGCCGCGGACAGCGAGCGGACGACGGCCTTCTGTTCCGTTATCTCTGGCACGGCGAGCTCGGCTGCCGCAGATGGAGTGGGAGCCCGCACCGACGCGGCGAAATCGGCGATCGTGAAATCCGTCTCATGCCCGACGCCGCTTATGACCGGGACCTCGCTCGACGCTATCGCGCGGGCGAGGGCTTCGTCGTTGAACGCCCACAGGTCTTCTATCGACCCTCCGCCGCGCACGAGCAGCACCACGTCCGCCTTTTTTGTACGGCTGAAATATTCTATGCCCGATCGGAGCTCCGCGGCAGCGCCGGCGCCCTGTACAGCCGACGGGAAAAGAACGGGCTGGACGGACGGCATCCTGCGCGAGAGGACGTTGAGCACGTCCTGCAGCGCGGCCGCTCCGAGAGACGTGACTATGCCGACGGTCGACGGGAAGGCCGGGAGCGGCTTTTTGAGTTCGGGCGCAAAAAGGCCTTCTTTTTCAAGCTTCAACCTGAGCTTATTATATTGTTCGAGGAGCGCGCCGTCGCCGGACGCGGTCATGGAACGGACGTAAAACTGGTATCTGCCGTCCCGTTCATACAGCGAGATCCTTCCCTGCGCCGTCACGAGGACGCCGTCCGACGGGTCGATCGCGAGCTTTGCGGCGTCGGAGGCGAACATCACCGCCGAGACAGCGGCAAGCTCGTCCTTGAGCGTAAAATAAAGATGCCCCGAGCCGTAGTGCCGCTTCAGGTTGGATATCTCGCCCTCGATACGGACGTCCGAGAGGTTCCTGTCGAAATCAAGCAGGTTCTTGACGTAGCTGTTGATCTCGGATACACGAAATGCTCTGTTCATAATCTGTCTTGAGTCTCAGGGCGTCGGGCCCGTGCCGGGAGAATCGTTCCCGGCGGCAAGCAGAGCCGCAAGGACGGCGGTCCCGACGGCGTTGTCGGTCGCGTATGCAGGGCAGAACACGCCGTCGAGGGTTTCCGATATGACCGAGTTGCTCATCACTCCGCCGGAATAGAGGACCGGCAGCCCCGGGTGTTTTTCAAGCGCGCAGGTAGTCATCAGACGGACCGCCTCACAGATATAGTCGACGCAGTACCGAGCGGCGTTCTCACGGCTTTCACCGTCGGAAAGCATTTTTTCAAACACGTTCTGCGCCCCGGAAACGCTGACCCAGCCGTCTTTTATGAATACGCGGGGTCTGACCGGACTTCTGCCCCTCCGGGCGAGGGCGTCGAGCTCCTTCCCGGCCGGGAAGGAAAGCCCAAGCATCAGTCCCGCCCTGTCTATGAGCTGCCCGGCCTTGAGGTCGAGTGACCCGGAGAGCTTCTCGCAGGCGATGACGCGCTCCCGGTCGGGACGGACGAGCACCGCCTCGGTCGTCCCTCCGGAAACGTGGAAGGCGATGAACTCATCCCTGAGGATATCGAGCCTCCCGGCGCCGAAGGCGACAGCGGCAACGTGACCCTGCTGGTGGGAAAAGTCGGCAACAGCCGCGCCGGTGACCGCGCCGAGGCTTTCCGCGACGGCCCTGCCGACGGAAAAACAGGGCATATACGACCCTTCCTGCCCGGTGGGAGCGGTCGAAACACCGACAGCCTCCGGGCGGACGTTCTTTTCGGAGACGCCGGCGCAGGCCTCCCGCACGACGGCGCCTATAGCGGCGGTATGGTGAAAAACCGCTTCGTTCTGTCTTATCCCTCTTTCACCGGGACGAACGGGCAGCAGCCTCCGCGCGTCCGAAAGGACGCGAATCTCCGAGCCGTCGTAGGCGACAAGCGCGGCTGAGGTGGTGTAGTTGCTCGTGTCTATACCTAAAAAATGATTCGGCATTATTCAAAAACAGGTCGAAAACGGTCGATATTATTCATACAGTCGTATTATCGCATTTTTCGCCGCAAAACACAACATTTTTTTTGACCGGGCCGAAAAAAAGGGGGAAAACAGCGCGGACAAGCTCCCGCCGCGGCCGTTCCGATGCCGTCTGATTTTTTTGTTTTTTCCGCTTGACAACCTCATTCCGCGCGGCTATAATAGGCAGGTCAAACGGGCAGAAGCTCGTTTTTCGCGGCAGGATGCTGGTGTGGCTCAATGGCAGAGCAGCTCATTCGTAATGAGCAGGTTGTCAGTTCGATTCTGACCACCAGCTCCATTTTCAACTGCGCGGGTGTAGTTCAATGGCAGAATCTCAGCCTTCCAAGCTGATTGCGTGGGTTCGATTCCCATCACCCGCTCCAAATGCGTTTGTAGCTCAGCCGGATAGAGCACCTGCCTTCTAAGCAGGGGGTCGGGGGTTCGAGTCCCTCCAAGCGCGCCATATATTTCAGCCCGCAGGAATGCGGGTTTTTCCTTTTATTTACGGGCTTATCGCACTTTTGCCTCATAAACAGGTTCAGCGCCATGTAAAATCGCCTGTGCCAACAGGCGCTTTCCTGTTTCGTATAAAAATACGCGCCCAGCTCTCGCGGAACGCGCCACTTCATCTTTATAATTTCTTATATACGTCTCCGCGAGCTCCCGCGAGTATCGTCTCCACAACGACGACCTTTCCGTTAACGACCGTATATATCACGCGCCATTGTCCGAGCCTTATGCGATAATAGTCCCCCTGCCGTCCCTTGATTCGCTTCACGTCGACTTTCTCGGGGTGTTCTCCCGCGATCATCTCCCGCAAGGCGTCTTCATATCTGTCCCTCACGTCCTCGTGAGTCCTGAAAAACTTTTCCGCCGCCTTAGTGTACAGTATCTCGACGGGCTTCATCATACTTCAAGCCTCCGCGAGGACGCGATCTCCAGATCATCCGCGCTCAGTTCCCCTACCGCTTCAAGTATCTCCGCGCTCTCCTCTGCGTCCGCCTCTTTGACGTTAGAGGTCAGGATATAATACGGATCCTTCCGCACCTCCTCAAGATATTCCCGCACAGCCGCACGCACAACATCTGTCACCGTCATGTGCAGCGCGGAGGCAGCAGCCCTCATCTCAGCAAGCTCGTTCTCTTCAACACGCAGATTCATCGCCCTTGTCGCCATATATAAACTCCTTCCGTAAATGCTGTATATACAGTATATACGTTCTTTCAGCCGTTGTCAATATTATTTTCTTCATCCTTCTTCCTTCTTTCTCAGCCTGTCTCCGCAGGAAGCTCTTTTGTATCAATAAAGAACCCCTGTCATCGGTTGATCTTCATACGATGCAGACGCGCAACCGACGTTGACGCAGCCACCCGGGATCGTTGACGCATTCCGCAGAAAAAACCGCGCATAAAAGCCCTCCGCGCGTTTTCTGTTGACAAAGCTGGGCGGCGGTAGTAGAATACCGTCAGAAAGGACGGTGTTCCGAATGAAAAAAACAATATCCGTTATACTTTGCGCGGCAATGCTGCTGTGCGTACTCCTTCCCGCTGCGATCGCCGCTACACCCGCCGAGGAGGCCAAGCTGCATTTTAATTCCGACGGCAAGTTCAAGATCATGCAGTTTGCCGATATCCAGGACGACGTCGTCCTGTCCGCCGCCAGCGCGAGCTTCATCAAAAAAACCGTCAAGTCCGAGTCGCCCGACCTCATAGTGCTGTCCGGCGACAACATCGGCGGCTATTCCACACAGAACAAAACTCTCACGAAGACCGCCATCAACTCTTACATGAAGATCTTCGAGTCTCTCGGCGTGCCCGTCGCCATCGTCTTCGGCAACCATGACGATCAGGACAACGGCACCACCAAGGAATGGCAGATGGAGGTCTACAACAGCTACTCTGTCGACATTTCCTATGACGAGGGGCCGGACATCGACGGCTGCGGCACCTACAACGTCCCGATCCTGTCCTCCGACGGCTCGAAGGTCGCCTTCAACGTCTGGATGTTCGATTCCGGCACTTATGAGGAAGGCTACGGCTACGACCACGTACACGCCAACCAGATCGAGTGGTACAAAAACACGTCGAACGCCCTTAAGGAGGCCAACGGCGGCGAGCCCGTGTATTCCATCGCCTTCCAGCACATCATCGTCGGCGAGATCTTCGACGCTCTTAAGGAGGTCGAGCCCGGCACAGAGGGTGCGATCGAACACGGCGGCAAGTACTACGTACTGCCCGACGGCAACGAAGGCTCTCTCGGCGAGACCCCCTGCCCCGGAGGCAGGAACGAGGGCCAGTTCGCCGCTTTCGTCGAGCAGGGCGACGTGCTCGCAACCGTCAGCGGCCACGACCACGTCAACGACTTCATCATCCCCTACGAGGGCGTCGACATCATCAACACTCCGACCTGCGGCTTCTCCTCCTACGGCAATGAGGAGACCAGAGGCGCGAGAGTGTTCGTCATAGACGAGAACGACACCTCGAAGTACGAGACCTACGTCGTCCGCTGCGCGGACCTCATGCCTCAGTCCGCGGATTCCGCCGCCGTCTACAACCTTGCCGTATTCTTCAGGAAGATCGGCGCGTTCTTCGAGGATCTCTGGGACAAGATCAAGGGCGTGTTCGGCGCCTGATCGCTCAACTGCATATACTTCGGCGCGGCGCTGAAAAGCGCCGCGCCGTGTTTTTTGCATTTAGTTTTTTTTATCTGGAAAACTGCTTTCTCGCTGCGAAGACCGCCTTAGAAACGGCGGCGCCGAGCACGGCGCAGACCGCCGCCTCTATGGGTGCGTTCACGCTCGCGGCGATGGCGATAACGGTATTGAGCACGTTAGTCAGACCGCCGAGTGCTTCCGCCTGTTCCGCAGTGAATTCCGTACGCATGAACAGCAAGGCGAGAAGCCCGAGGAAAAACAGGGTGTTGAACAGGCTCCCCGAAAGAGCGGCGACGAGCGAGGACCAGATGCTTTTTTTGTCACGCGGAGCCAACGCTTTGAATATGAGTCCCGCGAGCCAGCCTGCGAGTATCCTCGAGCCTATGCACAAAACGACCGTCTTCGGGATGCTTTCAGCGGCGAGGATGCTTCCGAGCAGGTCGCCGGTGAAGCACTGGATAAAGCTCGTGACCCCGAAAACGCCTCCGAGGAAGGCTCCGGCGGCGGGTCCGACGGTGATCGCGCCGACGACGACGGGGACCATGATAAACGTGATAGAGAGCGCGCCGAGGCGCAGGTAGCCGATGGGAGTGAACGCCATTAAAACGATCAGAGCCGTGAGCATCGCGGTCACTGTCAGTTTTATCAGGCGGTCGCGGTTACTTCGGGAGCGGGCGGGACCGCCCGCGGGTACTTCGACTGAAGTCTGCCCGTTCAGGGCTTCTTCGGGTCTGTTTGCTTCCATGATATATACCTCCTTGCTGTCGCTCCGTCCGAAACGGATGCGGCGCGAATAGGCGTTTTGGATATCAACCTAATTTCGAAAGGCTGTCCTCCAGCATCTTGATCTGCTCCTCGAGCTTCGCCTTCTGCTCTATCTGGTTGTCGACGACCGCTTTGGGGGCTTTGGCGACGAAGCCGGCGTTGTTCAGCTTGGACTCCACGCCAGCGAGGTTCTTTCTGGCCTTTTCAAGCTCCTTGCCGAGCCTCGCGCGCTCCGCGTCAAGGTCGACGAGCTCGTTCATGGGGATATAGACCGTCGCGTCGGTAGTCACGACGCTGACGGCGTCCGGGATGTCGAAGCCCGCACCGGCAGTCACAGCGGAGGCGGATGCGAGGCGCTCGAAAATGCCCGCGTTCCTTGTGTAAGCGTCCGCGTTGGCGGAGGCGATGAACAGCTCCGCCTTCCTTGACGGCGGAACGTTCATTTCGGCCCTGCGGTTCCTTATCGCCCTGACCGCCGCCATGACGTTTTCAAGCTCGGCAGTCTCCTTCGGGAAGCTCAGAGCCGGGTCGTAAACCGGCCAGTCGGAAACCATGACCGACTCGCCCTCGTGGGGCAGGGTCTGCCAGATCTCCTCGGTTATGAACGGCATGAAGGGGTGCAGGAGCTTCAGGGTATTACTCATGACGTACACAAGCACGCCCTTGGCGGTACGCTTTGCCCCGGGGTCGCTGCCCGTCAGTCTGAGCTTTGCGATCTCAATATACCAGTCGCAAAGGATATCCCAGATAAAGTCGTAGAGCTTGCCGACGGCGATGCCGATCTCATACGCGTCGAGCTGCTTGGTAACGCCGGCGACGACGTCGTTGTAGACGCTGAGCAGCCACTTGTCCTCGGGAGCGAGGTTTTCGGGAATGTACGGAGCGGGCTCGTCCTCATCAAGGTTCATCAGCACGAACCTCGCGGCGTTCCACAGCTTGTTGGCAAAGTTGCGGGAGGATTCGACCTTCTGCTCGATGTATCTCATGTCGTTGCCCGGGCTGTTGCCCTGCGCGAGATAGAAACGCAGCGCGTCGGCGCCGTAGCGGCGGATCTCGTCGAGCGGGTCGACGCCGTTGCCGAGGGACTTGGACATTTTGCGCCCGAGGCTGTCGCGCACGAGGCCGTGGATGAGCACGGTGTCAAACGGGACCTCGCCGGTGTACGCAAGGCCGGAGAACATCATCCTCATTACCCAGAAGGGGATGATATCATAGCCCGTGACGAGCGTGCTCGTGGGGTAGTAATGCTTGTAATCCTCCGTTTCATCCGGCCAGCCGAGGGTCGAGAAGGGCCACAGCGCCGAGGAGAACCAGGTGTCGAGCGTGTCGGGGTCCTGCTCGATATTCGCGCCGCCGCATTTTTCGCATTTGCACGGGTCGGTCTTTGAAACGGTGATATGGCCGCAGTCCGCGCAGTACCACGCAGGGATGCGGTGGCCCCACCAGAGCTGGCGCGAGATGCACCAGTCCTTGATGTTTTCGAGCCAGTTGAAGTATATTTTCTCGAAGCGCTGCGGGACAAACCTCGTCTCGCCGTTCTTCACCGCGTCGATGGCGGGGCCCGCGAGCGGCTTCATCGACACGAACCACTGCTTTGAAACGTAGGGTTCGATGGTCGTGTGGCAGCGCTGGCAGGTGCCGACGTTGTGGGTCATCGGCTCGATACGAACGAGCGCGCCCTCGGCCTCAAGGTCTGCGACGATGGCTTTTCTCGCGTCGTATCTGTCCATACCGGCGTACTTCGGGTAGTCCGCCGTGATCTTCGCGTCCTCGTCGATGCAGACGACGACGTCAAGCCCGTGCCTCAGCCCCACTTCATAGTCATTGGGGTCGTGCGCCGGGGTGATCTTGACGACGCCCGTACCGAATTCCGGGTCCGCGTGCTCGTCGCCGACGATGGGTATCAGCCTGTGGACGATCGGCAGGACGACGTTTTTGCCGATAAGATGCTTATACCGCTCGTCCTCGGGGTTGACCGCGACTGCGGTGTCGCCGAGAAGTGTCTCGGGGCGCGTCGTCGCGAGCTCCAGACATCCGGAGCCGTCCTCAAGCGGGTATCTCAGGTGCCAGAACGAACCCTGCTGCTCCTCGTACTCGACCTCGACGTCCGAAAGCGAGGTGTGGCAGTTGGGGCACCAGTGTATCATCCTTTCGCCGCGGTAGATAAGCCCCTGCTCGTACAGGCGGACGAACACCTCGCGGACCGCCTTTGAGCAGCCCTCGTCGAGGGTAAAGCGCTCGCGCTCCCAGTCGCAGGAAGCGCCGAGCTTTTTGAGCTGTCTGATTATCGTTCCGCCGTATTCCTCGCGCCACTTCCACGCGCGTTCAAGAAAACCGTCGCGCCCGACGTCCTCTTTGGTAAGACCGTCGGATTTGAGCTGTTCGACGATCTTCGCCTCCGTAGCGATGGAGGCGTGGTCGGTGCCGGGCAGCCACAGCGTATCGAAGCCCTGCATCCTCTTGTAACGGATAAGGATGTCCTGCAGGGTGTTGTCTATGGCATGGCCCATGTGGAGCTTGCCGGTGATGTTCGGGGGCGGTATGACGATGGTGAACGTCTTTTTGCCGGCCTCGCGCTTAGCGTGGAAATAATTCCCGTCAAGCCATGACTGATATATCCTGTCCTCCACAAGTGAAGGATCGTATTGCTTTGCCAGATCCTTTTTCATTTTTTCCTCCCGTCAATACGCCACGCCCCAGATGACGAGCTTGTCGGCGGGCCTGCCGCAGCAGGCGCATTTTTCGCCGATCCTGTCCTGAGCGAATGGGATGCATCTCGATGAAATGCCGCACTCCTCCTTGAGTTTTTCCTCGCAGGCCCTGTCGCCGCACCACATGGCGCGGATGAAGCCGTCGCCTTTCCCGGCGCGGCAGGCGTTGATATCCTCAACGCTGGCGCAGTCATAGGTCCTGCGCTCCATGTTTTCGAGAGCCTTGTCGTAGATCGACTGTCCGATATCGTCGAGCATGGCTGCGACGGTGTTTTCTATGCCGCCGAGCGGACAGACCGTCTTTTCGCCGGAATCGCGGCGGACAAGCACGCACTGATCGTTTTCAAGGTCGCGGGGACCGACCTCAAGCCTTATCGGCACGCCCTTCATCTCATACTGGGCAAACTTCCATCCGGGAGAGTTGTCCGTCTCGTCTATCCTTGCCCTGACGACCTTCCTGAGCCTTTCCGTAAGCTCTCTGGCCTTGTCGAGGACTCCCGGCTTGTGCGAGGCGATGGGGATGACGACGACCTGGATCGGCGCCACCTTCGGGGGAAGAACAAGCCCGCTGTCGTCGCCGTGAGTCATGATGATGCCGCCGATTAGCCTTGTGGACACGCCCCATGACGTCTGGTGGACGTAGGACAGTCCGCCGTTCCTGTCGGCAAACTTCACGTCAAAGGCTTTTGCGAAGCCGTCGCCGAAATAATGGGACGTGCCGGACTGGAGGGCCTTGCCGTCGTGCATCATGGCTTCGATGGTGTAAGTCGATACGGCGCCGGCGAAGCGCTCCTTTTCGGTCTTCTGCCCCTCGATAACGGGCATATTGAGGACCTCGCGGCAGAAGGACGCGTAGACCTTGAGCATCTGCTCCGTCTCAGCCATAGCTTCCTCCGCGGTCTCGTGCGCGGTATGTCCCTCCTGCCAGAGAAATTCACGCGTGCGCAGGAACGGACGGGTGGTCTTTTCCCACCTGACGACGGAGACCCACTGATTGTAGAGCTTGGGCAGGTCGCGGTAGGACTGGATGACCCTTGAATAATGGTCGCAGAAAAGGGTCTCGGAAGTCGGGCGGACGCAAAGCCTCTCGGCAAGCTGTTCCTCGCCGCCCATTGTGACCCAGGCGCACTCCGGCGCGAAGCCCTCGACGTGGTCCTTTTCTTTATCCAGCAGGCTTTCGGGGATAAACATGGGCATGCAGACGTTCTCATGGCCGAGCGCCTTGAAGCGGTCGTCCATCTGACGCTGGATGAGCTCCCATATCGCGTAGCCGTAAGGCCTTATCGCAAGGCAGCCCTTGACGGAGGTGTAATCGACAAGCTCCGCCTTTTTGACTATATCCGTGTACCACTGAGCAAAATCCTCCTCCATCGGAGTTATCTGCTCTACAAGTTTTTTTTCTGCCATGTCACGCCTCCTGAAGCGAAATATCAACGCCCATTTCCGCGAGCTCGCGTCTGAGCTGTGAGACCGGTGCAAAACCCGGGGAAAAACGGATCGCGGGCATCCCGCACGCTATCGAACCTCTGACGTTCTCCTCAACGTCGTCTATGAATACGCATTCGCCGGGCTCCAGCGAATACTCTCTGAAAAACCTGCGGTACATCTCAGGCTCCGGCTTGAGCAGATGGTAGTAGCACGAAACGAATCTCTCGGGGATGTAATTCAGCACCGACTTTTTCTTGGAATAGAATTCAAAGTCATACCCCGCGTTCGACAGCAGCAGAAGCCGGTATCCTTTTTCCGAGAGCTCCCTGACGAGATCGTACATCTCTTCGTACTGCGGCATCTCTTTTTCCGCGTAGATCTGTTTGATGCACAGTTCCTCGAGTATCCCGCGGTATTTTTCGGGCAGGCGGGCGTTGATCGCGTCGACCATTTTCCTGCGGGTGAAGCAGCCGCGGTCGAACTCGCGCCATTCAAACGACCCCATGACGGAGGACGCGTACCGGGCGGCCTCCTCCGGCGTGTCGAAGAACCTTCCGACAGCCTTGCGGACGTCAAACTCGAGCAGCACGCCGCCCATATCAAAAACTATGTTTTTTATCATTGAAGACCCTCAACAAAGCGCGGCAGAGGGCACTTGCTCCTCCGCCGCCGAAAATCAACTATTGGCTTCAATATACCCGAAAACGTCACCGAGCGTTGCGAAACCGTGAACAGCGTCGTCGTCGATGGCAGCATCGAGAAGCTCCTCAAGAGCCATGACGAACTCGACTATGTCCAGACTGCCCATCCCGAGAGTCTCGAAGGAGGAATCCGCGTCGGCGTTCTCTCCGTCGAAGCCGCACTCCGTCAGGGCGGTTCTGATTTTATCAAAGACCAAAACAGGCACCTACTTATCTATGGTCCCGAACAGGTCGAACAGCGTCTGCTCGGCGGCGGTGACCGGACGGGCGTTGGGGATGACCGGAGGCACGGTGCTGTCCGCGGACGGGATCTCAATGCCCGCGGGCCTGAAGGTCTCTGCTACGGTGGGTATGGGGTTGGACTCTTTGCCGAAGCCGGTGGCGATGACGGTGATCTCCATCTCGTCGTCCATGGAGGAGTCGAGCGTAAGCCCGAAGATGATGTTCGCGTCCTCATCGGCGGTCTCTTTGATGACGTTGCCGGCGGTGTTGATCTCGTCAAGGGCGACGTCCTCGCCCGCGCGGACGTGGACAATGATGCCCTTCGAGCCGTTGACGGAGGATTCGAGCAGCGGGCTGGTGATGGCGTCGTGAGCGCTCTTCTCGGCCTTGTCTTTTCCGGAGGCCCTGCCGACGCCCATGTGAGCGTGGCCGGAATCCTTCATGACGGAGGAGATATCCGCGAAGTCAAGGTTGATCAGCGAGTTGTCGACGATGAGCTGTACTATCGCGAGAACGCCGTTGCGCAGAACGTCGTCCGCTATGGAGAAGGCGTTCTTGAAGGTTATCTTCTGCTCGCTGACGTAGTTGAGCCGCTCGTTGGGGATGACTATGAGCGAATCGACGTTGGCAGCAAGCTCGGCGATGCCGGCTTCCGCCTGGTCCATCCTGTGCTTGCCCTCAAAACCGAAGGGCTTCGTAACGACGCCGACGGTGAGGATGCCCTTCTCGCGGGCCTTCTCGGCGATGAAAGGCGCGGCGCCGGTGCCGGTCCCGCCGCCCATACCGGCGGTGACGAAGACCATGTTCGCGTCCTTGAACGCCTCTTCGATCTGCTCGATGTTCTCCTCGGCGGCCTTCCTGCCGACCTCGGGATTGGCGCCGGCCCCTCTTCCGCCCGTCGCGCGCTCGCCTATCTGGATCTTCAGAGCGGCTTTGGACTTCCTGAGGACCTGCTTATCGGTATTCACGGCTATGAAATCAACGCCGCTCACACCGGAATCGACCATGCGGTCAACGGCGTTGCATCCGCCGCCGCCCACGCCGAAAACCTTTATAACGGTCACGACCTCGTTGTCGCCGGCTATTTCCATGCTCATAATATTACCTCCGGATGAATTCAAAGTCTCGTCGAAAAGAGATACTTGTTGATTGTAACATCTGTTTTCGAAAAATTCAACCATTATTTTTCAATATTTCGCTTTCTGCCTCAATGATCTCCGCTTCGGTCGATTCCTCATACGGAGGAAGGGTCATCGGAACGACGTCGCTGTTCCTCGCGACGGCTATCCCGTCGTACGTGAAATCGATCACGACGTTCTCTCCGGGGCGGGAGGATTTTTCGTTGGCGACGGCGCTTTTTGCCAGCTTCAGATTGTGGTCGAGGTCGTTTTCGGAGCCGAGGATGAGCGTTATGCGGTCGTCGAGCTCTATCCTGATCTGCGAGTTCTCGGTAAAGTCGGCCTCCGTCACGCCGTGGATATCCCTGTCGCGGCACAGGCTCATCAGCTTGTCCTTGAGCCTCAGGAGGCGCAGCGTCCCGGAAAGGACGTTCTTTTCCGTCTCAAGCTCGGCCTTCGCCTGCTCGCCGCTCGTTTTGCCGGCTTTTTCAGCAAGGCTGTCTATCTCGGAAGAAACGAAGACCTCCGCGTTTTCACCGATCTCTATCTCGGGCAGCTCGAGCCCGCGGATATAGGCGCAGCCAGAAAACGCCTGAGCCGACTTTTCGAGCACGACGTTATCCTGCGACAAAAGCGCGTAGACCGAACCCTTCATCCGGCAGAACGCCTCGGGGACCTCCTCGGTGATCTCAACGACGAGGCTTTCGGGAAGCTCTCTGCTGATACGCGCGCTTTTCACGTAAGGCAGGCGCTCTATGAGTTTTTCGTTATGGAAAAGAAGGTAGGAGAACATGCTGCGGCCGACCTCGAGCTCTCCGGCGAGCTCTATGTCCGAGTCGGTGTCGTGCGTATTTCCGTCGATCACGATAAATTCTACCTGAAATACGAAAAAGCACACGGTAAAACACACCGCCGCCGCGGCGAGGACTCCGAGGACGGCAAGGACGGCTCTCGAACGGTGCCTGCGCCTTGAGCGCTGCGCCGTCTGCTCTATCCTTTTCGTCTGGTTCGGGGTGAGCCTGCGACCGGTAGTGTAATCATTTTCCTTCATGACTTCCCCCCGAGCGAAAGCACCGTTTCCGCAATGACCCGGGCGGAATCGGGTCTGAACATGCTTTTTATGTTGGCCCCTACCGACTGCCGCAGTCCGTCGTCCGCGGCGAGCTTTTCAATAAGCTGAGCAAGGGAGTCGGCGGTAAGGTCCTTCTCTTCTATGACGTAGCCCGCGTCGTTTTCGGCGAGCGACTCGGCGTTTTTGAACTGATGGTTCTCGGCGACGTTGGGGGAAGGTATGAGTATCGGGCAGCACCCGACGGCCTTGAGCTCGCCTATCGTCGACGCTCCCGCGCGGCAGACGACCACGTCGCTCGCCGCGAGGCAGTCGGCCATGTCGTCGATGTATTCGGTCACGCGGCAGCTAAGGACGGGCAGCACGCCTCGTTTTTCAAGCTCCTGCGGCACGAAAGCGCCGTATTTGCCGTAGCCGTGGATGAAAAACAGGTTTTCATCCTTCAGCCGTTCCATGACGTCCGTCATCACGGTGTTTATCGTCTTCGCGCCGAGAGAGCCGCCGAAGGAAAGAACGACCTTGCTGTCCCCGACTCCGAGGCGGCGCCTCGCAGCTTCTCTGTCGGCCGTAACGATCTCAGACCTGACGGGCAGCCCGACGGTCACGGGTGGGACGGCGCAGTCGAGATGCTCCGCGGCCCGTTCGTCTGTCAGCATTACAGCGCCGGCCCTCTTCGCGAGAGTCCTGTTCGTGACCCCCGGGTAAGCGTTCTGCTCATGTATCGCGGTCGGTATCCCGCGCTGCTGCGCCATCCGGATGATCGGGCCCGAAACATAACCACCGAAGCCCACTGCCACGTCGGGAGAAAAATCGTCAAGTATTGCCTTGCACTGTCTGCGCGACCTGAGCAGCTTGCCGACGGCGGATATGTTCCTGACGATGTTTTTCGGAGTTATCCTGCGCTGAAAGCCCGCCACATCTATCGCCCTGAATTCAAGCCCGGCCTGCGGCGCGAGCCTAGCTTCGATCTTGTCGGCGGTGCCTACGAACAGCAGCTCCGCTTCGGGGCAGAGCTTCTTTATCTCACCTGCGGCGGCGAGAGCGGGATTGACGTGCCCGGCGGTGCCGCCCGCCGCCAAAAGGACCTTCATTAAGCAGACCTCCTCCTTAAGGCGGAATACAAAAAGCTTTTTGAACAGTCGGCCTGCCGTGAAACAGACATCACGAGGCCCATCTCGACGTAAAGGATCAGCAGCGAGCTGCCGCCGTAACTGAAAAACGGCAGGGTCGTTCCCGTAGTGGGTATCATGTCCGTAACGACCAGCACGTGAAGTATAGTCTGAATGGCTATGTGCGCCATGATCCCGCCGACGAGGTACGTTCCGAAAAGGTTTTTGGCGTGCAGGGCGATGTATATGCCCCTGAAAACGAGCATGAACATCAGCAGCAGCACGATGACGCCGAAAACGACGCCCAGCTCCTCGCAGACGACGGCGAAGACGAAATCGGTATCAGCCTGAGAGAGGTTGGCGTATTTCTGCACGGAGTTTGAATATCCTCTGCCGAAAAGCCCGCCCTCGGCAATGGCGTAAAGCGAGTGGTTTATCTGCCAGCGGTCCGTTCCAGGTAGCTCGCTCTCCTTATCGAGCCAGTTCTGGATCCTGCCCATCTGGTAGCCCTTCAGGCCGACGACTCCCGCGACCGCCTGAGCCTTGCGGTAAACCCAGAGGATATAAGCCATCGCTCCGACGGCACCCGCTCCGCCGACGACGGTGACTGCCATGACGTATTTTTTCTGTATGCCGCTGATGAGGAACATCACGTACGAGATCAGAAGGATTATTATCGTGCCGGAAAGATGCGACTGCTTGAGCACGAGAGCCGCCGCAACTGTGCAGACAAGAAAAGCGTACAGCGCTGCGGGAAGACCTTTTTTATATCTTATACCGCGCCTGGTCCCCGGAGCGACCACGGCGAAAGTTCTGTTTGACGCCCGGAAAAGCCAGGTGGAAAACCTTGTATTCGCGTAGCCGTTATATCTCAGGAGCTCGTCGTTCGAGGCAAAAAACGAGGAGAGGAACATGATTATCGCGAGCTTGCAGATCTCCGAGGGCTGGAAAGAGATCGGGCCGATGCGCAGCCAGCGGCCGGCGCCGCCCTTTTCCTCGCCGATGCCGGTAAAAGCCATGAGCACGAGGATGATCATCGTTGCCAGCATGACTATCCAGCAGAATTTTCTTATGTGCGTGTAGTCTATATTGTAAAGCACAAAAACGATAACGTACCCGGCCAGCGTGAAGCCGAGCGTTTTGGTTATGTTGTCCATGCCCTCCTTGGGGTAGGACGCCGAAAATATCATAGCCGCCCCGAGGGCGGAGATAACGAGAACGAGC
>JAILDS010000128.1 GCA_024689165.1 Clostridia bacterium | reverse complement strand
TACGACTATTACGTCGACGCGTCGGAGGGCGTCAGGGCGGTGGATATCCCGCCCGGGTACACTCACGAGATCGCCAACCTCGGGGACACAGACCTTGTGACGCTGATGTGGGCGAGCGAGCGCTACGATCCCGAAAGGCCCGACACGTTCAGAGAGGAGGTCCGCGATGTCTGAATTAAAGCTTATGACCGTCGTCGGAACGCGGCCGGAGATAATCCGGCTGTGCGCCGTCATAAAAAAATGCGACGGATTCTTCGACCATATCCTTGTGCACACGGGGCAGAATTACGACTACGAGCTCAACAGGATCTTCTTTGAGGACCTTGAGCTCCGCGCGCCGGACTACTACCTTGACGCGGCGGGCGGCGACCCGGGCTCGACCGTCGGAGCGGTGATAGCGAAGTCATACGCGCTTATGAGCGATGTCCGCCCGGACGCGCTGCTGATACTCGGCGACACGAATTCCGCTCTGTGCGCCATTGCCGCCAAAAGGCTGAAGATACCCGTATTCCACATGGAGGCGGGCAACCGCTGCTTCGATGAGAACCTGCCCGAGGAGATCAACCGCCGAATCGTCGACCACATCGCCGACGTGAACCTCGCGTATTCCGAATACGCCCGGCGCAACCTGCTCGCCGAGGGTCTCAAGGGCCAGTTCACCTTTGTCACCGGCTCGCCGATGGCGGAGGTCATCGGTCAATACCGCGAAAAGATAGAGTCGAGCGACGTTCTTGCAAGGCTCGGGCTCAAAGAAAAAAAATACATCCTGCTGTCGGCTCACCGGGAGGAGAACATCGACTCCGAAAAGAGCTTTTTCGCCCTGATGAACTCCGTCAACGCGCTCGCCGAAAAATACGACGTCCCGATCATATACTCGACCCATCCGAGAAGCGCGAAGATGATCGAAAAACGCGGTTTTGTGTTCGACAGCCGCGTAAAAAGCCTCAAGCCTTTCGGATTTTTCGACTACAACAAGCTCCAGCAGAACGCGCTTTGCGTGATCTCGGACTCCGGCACGCTCGCCGAGGAAACGTCGCTGCTCAAGCTCTGCTCCGTCTCTATACGGACGAGCACCGAGCGGCAGGAGGCCGTCGAGCGCGGGGTCCTGCTTCTGGGCTCCCTGTCCTCCGAGTCCGTGCTTCGCGCAGTAGACACCGCGATAAGCTCGTTCGGTCAGGGCATACCCGACGTGCCGGACTATACTCAGACGAACGTTTCGGACAAGATAGTAAAGATAATCACCGGATATACTCCTGTCATCAACGAATTCATATGGAGGAAAGGCCGGTAAAGCCCGGCTTATGCAGCGCGGATGAAGACTTTCGTTCTGGACGTCGCAGCAGAGTCCGGCGGCGCGTGGAGCGTGCTCAGAAGCTTTTACGACCGCTTTGACGGCGACGGGAACGAATACGTGTTCTGCGTCAGCCGGGAAGGTCTGGAGGACACCCGAAACATCCGAGTCCTCCGCTGCGACAGGGTCAAAAAAAGCCGCCTCCACAGGCTGTTCTTCGATTATTTCGTCCTGCCCGGCCTTATAAAAAAAAGCGGGTGCGAAAAGGTCCTGTCGCTGCAGAACATCGCCGCGCCGCGAACAAAGCTCCCGCAGACCGTATATCTGCACCAGGCGCTGCCCTACTGTGAAAAGCGCTACTCCCTTCGGGACGAGCCGGGGCTGTGGCTGTACCAGCATCCCATAGCGCGGCTGATAAAGAAAAGCCTCGTAAAAGCCGACCGCGTCATAGTCCAGACCGAATGGATGAAGCGGGCGGTCGTCGAAAAAGACGGTATCTACGCGGACAAGATCGTCGTTGAGCGGTACTCCGCGCCTGACGAAGCCGCGGTACCCTACGACGGGACAAGGGACGTGTTCTTTTACCCCGCGGATCACTACGTTTACAAAGACCACCTGACACTGCTTCGCGCCTGCGCGGAGCTGAAAGACGAAGAATTCAGACTGATCCTGACCATTGACCGCAGCGAACTTAAAGAGGAGGAGGCCCGGCTCGCCGACGAGCTCGGCGGAAAGCTTGAGCTCACGGGCAGACTGACCTTTGAAAGGGTGCTCGGGCTTTATTCAAAAAGCGTCCTGGTCTTCCCTTCCCTTGTCGAGACCTGCGCCCTTCCGCTGTACGAAGCGCGTTCATCCGGCGCGCCGATCATCGCCGCCGACCTGCCGTACGCGCGCGAAGCTCTGTCCGGGTACGACCGTGCAAACTTCTTTGGTCCGGAAGACCCGGACTCTCTCGCCGGAGCGATGCGCAGATTCTTATAAAAACATGATATCGGAGGCAGTTATGAAAAAGATCGTCAGCATCATCCTTGCCGCCTGCATGCTCGCGTTTGCCGCGCCGGGCGCTTTCGCCGCGGACGGGGAAGCGCCCGTCGGCTCCGGCACGCTCAACGTGCTCGCATACAACGTCTCGGGGCTTCCGCTCATAGGCGACTTTCAGGGCACGGTCGTGACCGGGACCTTTCAGCGCGCGAGGCTCATCGGCGGGCTGCTCAACTCCGTCGACGTCGACTTTATCGGCGTTGAGGAGGACTTCACCGCTCACGACGCCCTCGCCGAAGAAATGACCGCCTACCCCTACCGCTCGCCCAACAGCGGCGGTCTGACAGCGGGCAGCGGCGTGAACGTGTTTTCTTCGCACAAGATCTACAACGTCACCCGCGAAAAATGGCGTTTTGAGTACGGCAACCTTTCGGGCTCTACCGACGCGCTTTCGAACAAAGGCTTCGTCTACTGCGTGATGGAGCTTGAGCCGGGCGTCTACTTCGACGTCATCTGCGCCCACTGCGACGCAGGCTTTGACCCGATCTCCGTCCTCTGCCGCGCGGACAATTTCCGGCAGATGGCGAAGTTCATCAATGAGAACCTTTCAACCAAACGGCCGCTTATCGTCATGGGCGACCTCAACTACAAGTTCCGCCGCAACCTGCCGGACGACCTGTTCGGCAACCTGCTCGAGCCTACGGGGCTCAAGGACATGTGGACCGAGCTTTACAACAACTCCCTGTATGACTTCACCGACGAAGGCTGGCAGGACGGCCCCGGCGACGACCTCGACAGGATACTTTACAGAAGCGGCGACTGCGTGACTATCGAACCCGTGTCCAAGACCGTTCCGGAGCTTTACGGCGAAAACGGCGAGCGCTACACCGACCACGCCCCCATGCTCGGCACGTTCAGCTACACCGTCAACGAATATGAAACAGACCTCGAGACTATGACCGAGCCCGAGCCGGCAAACAAGCTTCTGCTGGCGTTCAAAGAGCTCCTATACGCCTTCGTGAGGGTCTTCCAGCTCGTCATCGGTCTCGTCGAGATACCTTATCTCGCCGCTCAGGGCGTTTATATCGCGGCGAACGGCAACATGCCGTGATCTGCCGCCTCTGTCCGAGGAACTGCGGCGCGGAACGCACCGCAGAGCCCGCGCCGGTACGCTGTGCCGGCGAAAAGGCTCCAGCAGCAGCTGCGGCCGCGCCATACTGCGGCGCGGCTTCTTCCTTACCGGTCGTAGCGGCGTATAAGCTGCATTTCGGCGAGGAACCCTGTATAAGCCCGCCCGGCTCCGCCTCCGGCACGGTCTTTTTTTCGGGCTGTTCTCTGAGGTGCATTTTCTGTCAGAACGCCGAGATCAGCCTCTCCGAAAAAGGCGTCCCGACCGGCGTCAGACGCCTCAGAGAGATGTTTGACGAGCTCGTCGATATGGGCGCCGCGAACATCAACCTCGTGACCGCAGACCATTACATCCCGGCAATAGCCGAGGCGCTCACGGAAAAACCGCCCGTCCCCGTCGTATTCAACTGCTCCGGCTATGAAAAGCCCGAGACCCTGCGTCTTCTCGAAGGCAGGGTCGATATCTATATGCCGGACGTAAAGTATTCCCTTCCCGGGCCTGCTTACAGATATTCCCGCGCCGGGGATTACCCCGCAGTCGCCCGCGCCGCCGTCGCGGAGATGTACCGCCAGACGGGCGACTATGAAACGGACGAAGACGGGGTCATGCGAAAGGGCGTGCTCGTCCGCCACCTCATCCTGCCGGGGAACGTGAACAATTCCTTCGGTGTTATCGACTGGTTCGCACGGACCTTCCGTCCCGGTCAGGCGCTTTTCTCGCTCATGGCGCAGTATACGCCCATGCGCGGCGACTTCCCGTACCCGGAGCTCTGCCGCCGTGTGACCCGTGAGGAGTATGACGCCGTCTGCGAAAGGCTTTTCGCCGCAGGCATAGAGGACGGCTTCGTCCAGGAGCCCGACGCCGCCGGGAAGGAATTCATTCCGGAATTCGATTATCACGAATGATCCGCGATCCATCCCGTTTTTTGCGCCGAGGACCCCGGAGCGCGGAAAAAAGATCCGAGTGAACAAGCGTCAAAAAAACGTCCCCGCCATTGGGCGGGGATAGTTGATATTACGGTATCATCTCACAGCGTCAGCTAACCGGCGGAAAACGACCGCGTCCGTCAAGCTGTAAGACCGCAGGCGGAAAGCACCGCCGATCTTGCCAGCCTGTCCGTTTCGAAAACCGCCTCGACGCTCGTCTCGTCGGCGGGAAGGTCCGACTCCATAGCCCGGCCGATAAGGGCGGGTATGTCGTTGAATTTAACTCTGCCCTCGCGGAACAGACGGTTGGCCTCCTCGTTGGCGGAGTTCGCGCAGGCCGGGTACAGGCCGCCGAGACGCGCCGCCTCGCGGCAGATGCCGAGGCAGGGGAAATTCTCTTCGTCGGGAGGGTAAAAGGTCAGTCTGCCGAGCGCGAAGAAATCAAGCTCCGGCGTGGGGCAGTCGAATCGGTCGGGCCAGGTCAGCGCGTACTGGATAGGCAGCCGCATGTCCGGCACGCCGAGCTGAGCGATGATCGAATTGTCCTCGAACTCCACTGCCGAGTGAAGGACGCTCTCGCGCTGGACGACTACGGTCACCGCGTCGGGCGAAACGTCGAACAGCCGCACGGCTTCAATAAGCTCGAGCCCCTTGTTGAACATCGTCGCGCTGTCGACGGTGATCTTTGCGCCCATGGACCAGTTGGGGTGCTTGAGGGCGTCCTCGACGGTGACGTTTTCAAGCTCATTTTTCGTTTTGCCGAAAAACGGGCCGCCGGACGCGGTGAGGATGATGCGTTTGATCCTTCCGTCGGGCGGGGCACCCTGAAGGCACTGGAAAATTGCGGAGTGCTCGCTGTCGATGGGCAGGATCTTCACGCCGCGTTCCTTCGCGCGTTTTTTGACTATCTCGCCGCCGGCGACCATGGTCTCTTTATTGGCAAGGCATATCTTTTTGCCCGCTCCTATGGCTTCGAGGGTCGGCCTGAAGCCCGCGAGCCCGACTATCGCGTTGACGAACGTGTCGCCTCCGGGACTGCCGGCGCACTCGAGCACGCCCTCCGAACCGACGAGGACGCGTATATCGGTGTCTGCGAGCCGCGCGGAAAGCTCCCGCGCCGCCGTCTCGTCGATGAGCGCGACGGCGGCTGGACGGAACTCCCTCGCCTGCCGTTCGATGAGATCGACGTTAGAATAGGCGGACAGCGTCGCTATCTTATACCCGTGCCTGCGGGCCACGTCGAGCGTCTGGACGCCTATGGAGCCGGTCGAGCCGGCAAGATCGATTATCATATTTCCTGAAAAATCACGCAGTGCCCGGGGTCAGACGAAAAACAGAACGATTATGCAGTACAGCGAAGGGATGACGAACGCCATGGAGTCGAAACGGTCGAGCACCCCGCCGTGACCCGGCAGGATCGTCCCGAAATCCTTGATCCCGACGCTTCTTTTTATCGCCGAGAAAGCCAGGTCTCCGAACTGGCTTATGATACTCAGCGCCGCGCCTATCAGCGCGACCTGCCAGACGCGGAAGGTGTCGATATC
>JAILDS010000121.1 GCA_024689165.1 Clostridia bacterium | reverse complement strand
AAAATGAAACTTAGTATGCCCTTTGATTATGTAGTCCTCATGGCCCTTACCCGCCAGCAGCACGGCGTCGCCGGGCTTTGCTTCCCGCAGAGCGGCTTCTATCGCGTCGCGCCTTTCGGTGACGGTTATGAAGCTGCAGCCATCCATGCCTGCCGTTATATCGGCGATGATCCCGTCGGGGTCCTCCGTCCGCGGGTTGTCGCTCGTCACTACGCACAGGTCGGAAAGCCTCCCCGCGGTCGCGCCCATGATGGGTCGTTTCGTGGCGTCGCGGTCGCCGCCGCAGCCGAAAACGGTGATGATCCTGCCTGTGCAGACCTCGCGCAGGGCGGTCAGCACGTTTTCGAGCGCGTCGGGCGAATGGGCGTAATCTATAAAGACTCCGAACGGCAAGCCGGTCTTAACGGGCTCCATCCTTCCGCGCACGGGCTCGACGGAGCCGAGATGCTTCGCGAGCTCGTCCGGATCGAAGCCTGCGGCGGTCAGCACGCTCAGAGCCGTCAGGGTATTGTATACGGAGAACATGCCGAACAGCGGCATTTTCACCGGAAAGCGGCAGCCTTCGCCGACGAACGTGTATGCGATTCCTTCTGCGCCGACGCTCACGTCCTGCGCGGAAAAGTCGGCGTCTTTGCCGGCGGCGGACATCGTCAGACCCCTGCCGGTACAGGCGGACAGCATGTATTCACCGTAGGAATCGTCGATATTTACCACAGAAACGCCGCTCTGCGCGAAAAGCTTCGCCTTCGAGGCGGCGTAGTTTTCGAACGTATCGTGGAAGTCAAGATGGTCGCGGGTCAGGTTCGTAAAGGCCGCGGCCGTAAAACGGAAGGTATACACCCTGTCCAGCGCGAGCCCCTGGCTCGACACCTCCATGACGACGTATTCCGTCCCGCCGTCGACAAGCTCCCGCAGTAGGGCCTCAAGCTCGAGGCATTCCGGCGTCGTGTTGTTCGTCGGGATGAACCTTTCGGGGGTCTTCGCGCCGAGAGTTCCTATGAGAGCGGCTTTTTCGCCCATCGCGGTCAGCAGCTCGTAAATGAAGTGGGTCGAGGAGCTTTTGCCGTTCGTCCCCGTCACGCCGATGATCTTAAGAGAATCCTCCGGCCTGCCGTATTTGTTTGAACACATACGCGCGTAAGCCGCCCTCGGGTCCCTGACCACTACCTCGCGCTCAAGTCCCAGTTTGCGGCCGGTCACGACGACCGCCGCGCCGGCAGCGAGCGCCTTCGGCGCGAAATCATGTCCGTCGAACGACTTGCCGGTCTGACAGACGAACACGCAGCCGGGCGAAACCCGCCTCGAATCCTCGGTCAGGCCGTCTGTTTCCGTCCCGCCGAGCTCATCCGGCAGATAAACCGTTTCAACGTCTCTGAGCAGCTCTTTAAGTAACATCGCTTCCCTGCTTCCCTTTTCCCCCGGAAAAACTCAGTCGCCGGAGATATACGCTTCCTTGAACCTTACCGTTATGACGGTGCCTTTATCGACCGTCATGCCCGGCGCGGCGCTCTGTTCCGCACAGTAGGATCTCGCCCCGG
Organism: Clostridia bacterium; assembly: GCA_024689165.1. Classification (GTDB taxonomy): domain Bacteria; phylum Bacillota; class Clostridia; order Oscillospirales; family Acutalibacteraceae; genus JAILDS01. Next base: position 2,224 of record JAILDS010000121.1, on the reverse strand, counting down.
TGCCGGAGCTGCCCACGATCCGGATATTGAGTGAATTATAATCCGCGACGTTCATCGCCTGAGAGGTCGTAAGCCCCGAGAAATCGGGGACCTCTACGGTCTCTCGCGCGGCGTATTCGTCAGTCCGGCAATAGATAACGCCGCCCTTGTTGAGCTCGACGCCCGTCTCGGGCACCTGCGCGACTATAGTGTCGCCGGAGCCGACGAGCCTGACCTCGAGATCCCTCGACCCTGCCGCCTGAGCAGCCTGAGCCTCCGTCATGCCGATAAGGTTCGGGGCGGTGACGACGAGGTTCTCAAGCTCGGAATCGGTGTATACCGGCTCGACGTTGAGGTATTTGAGTATCTCCTCCATGAGCTCGCCGAAATACGGCGCGGCGACGTATCCGCCCGAAAGGCCCGAACCTCCCTGAGGCTCGTACACGTCGAAAAGTATCGCTATCTCGGGATCGTCCGCCGGAGCGAAGCCGACTGCCGAGCACATGTTCTGTCCCTCGTCGTCCGTCTGCGCCGTTCCCGTCTTCATCGCCACGCGGTAGCCGGGGACGTAGGCGTTTTTGCCGGTGCCGTTCTCGTCAAGAGTGACCTGACGCAGGTACTCGCACACGGTTTTGGCGGTCTGCTCGCTTATGACCTGCCTCACCTCGCAGGGCTCGTTCGCGCTGACTATATTCCCGTCGTTGTCGATTATCCTGTCGACGACGTACGGCTTCATGAGCGTGCCGCCGTTGGCGATGGCCGCCGCGGCGGTTATCGCCTGGATAGGAGTGATATATATCGTTTCACCGAAAGCGGGGCCTCTGAGGTTCGAGGCGTCGAAAAGGATGTTGGGGTCGTAATACTGACGGCTCAGGTTGTTTTCCGTCGCAACGTTCGGTTTTCCCTCGTAGGCGAGGTCTATTCCCGTCACGTCCGTGAAGCCGAAAGCCTCATAATACTTGTAATACGTCCACTTGCCCATCTTCTCGGCGACGTCTATCGCCGCAAGGTTGCACGACTTAACGAGCAGCTTTTCGGGATCGACCATGCCGTGGGCGTTGTGGTGGTAGCAGCTGTAGGTCCTCAGATCCGTTCCGGAGCCGAAAGTCTCGCTGCCGTTGCAGTAGAACGAATAATCCGAGTCGATAACGCCCTCGTCAAGCGCCGCGCTGACGAGATACATCTTGAAAACTGACCCGGGCTGAAGGAAGCCCTGCCGCGTCACGCATCTGTTGTTCCAGACGGTCTGGATGGCGTCGGAACGGGCAGCGAGGCTTCCCCCGTCCTCAACGAAGCGGTTGAGTGTATCCTCATAGCCCTCGGGGATATTGTACGGGTCGTTCGGGTCGAACGTCGGCGACAGAGCCATGCCGAGGATCCTGCCGGTCTTGACCTCCATGCATATGGCGCAGGTGTAGCCGGCGTCATACGTCTCAAAAGCATCGTCGCACGCGTCCTGAAGATAGTTCTGTATCGTCGGGTCGATCGTGAGGACGAGGTTGTCGCCGCTCTGAGCCTCGTTTTCGTTTTCGAAGCTCTGAGCGATGGTGCCCATACCGCTGCGGTAAGACACGCTGCGCCCGTAGGTCCCCTCGAGGACGTCGTTGTAATAATTCTCTATACCGAGCCGCGAGCCGCCCGAGGTAGTGAAGCCGACGACCTGCGACGCGAACGAGCCGGCAGGGTAATAACGCTTGTAGTTCTTGTCGAAGCCTATGAAGCTCGATACGTTGAAATACGGGCTCTTAGAATTCCCCTCGCGTTTTCTCAGTTCGCTCGTCAGCGACAGTATATGCTCCATCGCTTCCGCGGAGACCTCTTTTTTGAGCACCGTGTAGTGGGTATTCGACTCGAGCGCGGAATCGATCAGTTCCCTTTCGACCCCGAGCGTTTCGCCCAGACGGGCATAAAGCTCCTCGAGGTTGTCGCGCAGAAGGCTTTCATTGGCGTGCTCGTCGAAGCTTTCGTTTTTCTTTTTGCCCGCGCTCTTTTTGTTCCATTCCTCGGCGGCAAGCTCGTCCTGAGAGACCGCCTCGCTTATCGCGCCGTTGAGAGTTCCGGCGTCGATGAAACAGTCGTAAAGCAGGGCGGTCCTGGCAAGGACGTTCATGTCTGCGTCGTAGATCGAGCCTCTCTGAGGCGTCAGAACGGAGTCGGACACGAGCGTGTACTGCGAGGCAAGCTTATACTTGTCCGCCTTGACGGCGCCGATACGGATAAGTCCTCCCGCGCCGATTATGAGGAG
>JAILDS010000094.1 GCA_024689165.1 Clostridia bacterium | reverse complement strand
TGACCTCGCCGTCGCCGTCCGCGTCCGCGGGGAAGGGGTCCGGCACGGTCGAGTCGTCCTCCAGCCCTATGGCGAGCCTCAGGGCGAGCCTCGCGTCGAAGGCGGTCGTCTCGCCGTCAAGGTCGAGGTCGAACGCCGCGGGCTCCGTTTCCTCATCAGGGAGGACCGTTACGGACGTCCCTTCAGGGACTGCGCCGCCGGCGGAGACGACGATAAAGTCAAGGGCCGTTTCCTCCGCGTCGGCGAGGATATCGAAGGTGAAAACGAACAGCGGGAAGCGCTCTTCGCCCTCAAAGCCGAGGGAAACGTCGTCGAGCTCCCTTAAGAACACGAGCGCGGTGTAGACGGCGCCCGGCTCGCGGGTATTCGCTATGTACGACAGCGCCGCCTCGGACTCCCCCGCGGCGACGGCCTCGGGCGTTGCCCTGCAGCTTTTCAGGCTCAGGACGGAGTTGTCGTAATAAACGTTCATCGCCATGTCGCGCAGCCCGGCGCAGCCGAGCAGCGAAACGGTCACACAGAGCCTGCCGCCGTAAACGGAGCACACTGCCTCGACCGAGGCGGGCTCTTTCGCGGCGGAGCGGGGCGTGAACGCGGCGGTCAGGGCCGCGAGCAGCAGCGCGGCGGCGATCGGAAGCGCTGCGAAACCCCGGTGGGAACGTCTCATTTCCTTGCGCACAGTAACTCGGCTGTCTGCAGCACCGCGTCGAGGGCCTGCTCGTCGAGCTCCATGGCGCAGCGGCAAAGCCTGTCGCGCTTCGCCCGCAGCTCCGAGGCGGGCTTGGCGTCCGTCCCGGCGAGGTAGTCGAGCGTCACGCCGAAATAGTCCGCGATCCTTCCGAGGGTGGCGACGCTCATGCTTTTCGTGCGCCCCATCTTGAGCTCGGTGAAAATAGAGGTCCTCAGCCCCGTCTCCTTCGCGAGGGCGGAGATCCTTATGCCGTCTCTTCTGCAGAGCCCGGCGATGCGGTCGTAAAGGTCCATAGCGTAAAACTCCTTGTTAGAATCGGTGTGTCAGAACAGCTCGTAGCTGCCCGCCGGCCTGTCCGGGAGCGCCGCGAGGGTGTAGTCCCGTCCGTCGACGGCCCCGAGCTCCCCGAGCGCGGCGGACACCGCCGCGAGCGCGAGCGCGGGCTCGTTGTTGTTCAGGCTCAGGTGCGCGAGGCGGAAATGCGCGGTCCCCGTCTCATAGAGCCATGCGCACAGCTCGGCGCAGTCGGGGTTCGAAAGGTGGCCGAGCTTCGACTTTATCCGGCGCTGGAGCGACGGCGGATATGGGCCGAGCCGCAGCATCTCCGGGTCGTAATTCGCCTCGACAACGGCGTGGCGCACGCCCCGGACGATCCTTTTCGCGCCCTCGGTGACGAAGCCCGTGTCGGTCAGAATGGCGGCCGAGGTGTCCGGGTAGTCGAGCCGGTAGCCCAGCCCCGAGGCGCAGTCGTGCGACAGCTCGAAGGGAGAGATCTTCACGCCCAGAAGCTCGAAGGGCTCGTTTGCCCTGACGGTGTGCGTTTCGGCGCCCGGAGGGATCATGTTTTTCGAGCGCAGGGACGTCAGCGTCGGCGCGGAGCAGTACAGCGCCGCGCCCGTCGTCCTGACGAAGCGTTCGAGGCCCTTGACGTGGTCGATATGCTCGTGGGTCACGAGCACAGCCCTCACGTCGAAGGGCAGCCCCGACGAGCGGAGCCCCTTTGTGATGGCAGTACAGCTCAGGCCCGCGTCGACGAGTATGCCGCCGAGCGCGGTCGAAAAATAATGGCAGTTGCCCGAGCTGGACGAGCCGAGGCAGCAGTAGCGCGGCATCAGAAGACACCGAGCCCCTTGAGCTTGAACAGGGTCCTGAAGACCCAGAGGATCACGGTGATAAGCTCGATCATTTTGTGCCTCCTTATTTGAGGGGATAGGGAGCAGGGAGTAGGGAACAGGGTATAGGGAATAGCGGATAGCCGATAGCCGATAGCAGATAGCAGATAAGAACCTGCCGCGGCGCGGCCCTATTTCAGCCCTTTTTCGATCTCTTCTATCGAGGGCAGAAGGCCCGGTACGGTTTCGGGAAAGCGCTTTGTAAGCTCGTATTCGGAGATCCCGACGGGGGATCTCAAAGCGTCAACGGCGTACTGTGCAAGAACATTGTCCTTGGTTTTGCAGATCAGAAGACCGAGCGTCGGGGCGTCGCCTTCCCCTTTCAGGATACCGTCAGCTGCCGAGACGTAGGTCGACAACTGTCCCATATCTCTCGGATCGAAATCCGAGACCTTGACTTCAACAACGACGTAGCAATGAAGTCTCGTATGGTAAAAAAGAAGATCCAGAAACTGTTCGGTCTGACCGACGACAAGCCGGTGCTCTCTTCCGATGAACGCAAAACCTGTTCCGAGCTCCATCAGAAACCGCTGGACGTTGTCGGTCAGAGCGTCTTTGAGCTGCTTTTCGTTATATTCGGCCGAAAGTTCGATAAAGTCGAATTTGTAGGGATCTTTTGTGATCTCCTGCGCAAGATCGCTTTGAGGTGCCGGCAGAGTCAGCGTAAAATTACTGATCGCCTTTCCCTGCCTGTCAAACAAGTCCGTTTCTATCCAGTTCTGCAGTACGGCGCGGGACCAGTTGTTTTTAACGGTTTCCCGGATGTAAAAAACGGCGCGTTCCTGATCATGACCGAATTTGTCGATTATCAGCTTGATATGACCCCAGGGGGCGCAGAACAATTCTTCCCCAAGTTGGGGACGGATTGCCGGAGTCCCCGATATCACGGCTGCATCCCCGGTTTGGGGAAGAGCTTCTACGTCTGCGGGGAACAGTTCGTAAAAACGGACCATGTAACGCAGATTGGTCACGGAGAAGGATCTTGCATCGGGCAGGGTCCGGCGAAGGTCGCGGCTGAGCATATCATAAAAACCGGAGCCCCAGCGGCTGGCAGAGCTCATATCGGAAATATCCCTTCCGAGGAGCCAGTAAAAGCTCAGCATCTCACGGTTGACGCTGACTGCGGCTTTTATCTGGCTGCGCCTGTATGAAGCTGTCAGCTGCTCAAGCCATTTTTTATAATCTGAATCGTCAGACAGTAAAGCGTTCATGTGTCCGCACCTGTTTTTTGATGATTTGCCTCAGGCCTCAGCGTTGTTTTCCGCCCCGGCGTTGGCGCGGTGGACGAACTCGTACACCGGCCCGAGGCGCTTTTTGTTCAGCGGGTAGCCGACAGCGTACAGCAGCAGCACGGCGGTATATATTACGGCGGGTATAATGGTGCAGATCTTTACCAGCTTGTCGCCGACGCCGGGCACGTAGCCCATATCGGCGTTGTTGGCGTTATAGCCCGCTTTTTCAAGCAGCAGCGCGCCTCCGGTGTCCGCGGCGGTCTGCCCCAGCTTCCTTGAAAAAGTATACACGGCGTATATTGCGCTCTCGTCGCGCCTGCCCGTCTTGTACTGCTGGTAGTCGATGACGTCGGTGACGACGGCCCAGTTCGTGATGGAAACGAAGGAGTAGCCCAGGCCGATTATGAACAGCATTATCATGAAATACAGCCACTGGTCCCGCCCCGGGCGCACGACGGCGGTGAGTATCGCCGCGCCGGCGGACAGCGCCGTGCCCACCGTGCAGAGCTCCTTTTTGCCGAAACGGTCAGAGAGCTTGGGCATGAAGATTATCATCACGGCCATGGGCACGTAGGTCGCCAGCGTGCCCAGCAGCGACAGCTTCGTGTTCTCGAAATAGTTCTTGTAAAGGTACTGGTTGAAGGTGTTGAACTGGAGCTGCCCGCTGATGAAGAAGCCCGTCACGGCGAGCACCACGAAGGGACGGGAGCGGAACAGCGCCGAATAAGTCCCGCCGAGGCCGCGTTTTTCCTGCGGGGGATGGGCGATCCTCTCCTTCGTGCCCTTCCAGCACAGCAGGTAGAAAATGACCGAAAGTCCGGCGCAGACCGCGCCGAAGACGAGCATGCCGGACCCGGAGGCGGCGTCGTTCATGAGCGCGGCGCCGGATTCGTCATACAGGATCCTGCCCGCCTCGTCCGTCTTTTCGACCTTGGTGTAGACCACCAGCGGCGCGACGATGGAAACTATGCCGCCGCCGATGCCGCCGCCTATGGAGCGGAAGGTGGACAGCAGGTTGCGCCCGTGCGGGTCGTCGGTGATGACCGATGCCAGCGAGCCATAGGGGATGTTCATTCCGGTGTAGAGCATGCCGTATACCGTGTAGCTCAGGTACGCCAGCGCAAGAACGACCGTGTGGGAGCCCGTCAGCTTCGTGAAGTCGAAGAAGCAGAAAGCCGCGGCCAAAGCCAGCGGGAATGCGACCTTGTTGATATACTGCCGGTACTTGCCGTTTTTGCCCGCCGGGATGCGCGCCACGGCAAGACCCCACAGCGGGTCGTTGACGCAGTCCCAGAGCCGGGTGAGCAGGAACAGCAGGCTGATCTCTGTCATCGACAGCGCGAGCACGTCGGAGTAGAACACCTTGAGGTACGCCGAAACGAAGGTCAGCGTCAGCAGGTTGCCCGCGTCGCCGAAGGCGTACGCGGCGGAATCCTTGATGCCGATCTTGTTCCGCGACGAGTTTACCGGATGTGACATGGCAGTCCCTTTCTTGGCTGAGTATGTTGGGAATAGCGGATAGCCGTCAGCCGTCAGCTGTCAGCGTTCGGGTTTTGCGGCAACCGGAAGCCCTGCGCTTGTAGGGGCGGGCATCGACTGCCCGGGTGCGTTCCGAGCACATCCCCTG
>JAILDS010000087.1 GCA_024689165.1 Clostridia bacterium | reverse complement strand
GCCCTTTTCCGCGCGTCGAAAAAAGCGTTGAGCGCAAGGAGTCTGACGTCAACGTCAATATAAAGCTTGTCATATAAGGGACGAAGCTTACTGCTCATTCCCTGCCTCCTCTTTGCACCGTCCGGATTTTTTGCAGTTGATCGTCTCCCTTATCTTATACTGCTGCATCCTGCTGACGGTCATGTAGATCCTGCCGACGTATTCGCCGATAAAACCGAGAGAAAACATTATGATCCCGCTGAAGAACAGTATAAGGGCGGTCGTCGACGCATAGCCGGGCATCATGGAAGGGTCGATCAGCTTCCGCACGATCACGATCAGGCCGAATATGAAGCCCAGCACGGACACCAGCATTCCCAGGTAAAGAACACACTTTATCGGCATAAGCGAAAAATTCGTAAAACCGGTGAACCACATCCTTATGAGCTTGCCGAACGTATAGTTCGACCTGCCTTCGATCCGTTCTTTGTGCGTGACCTCGACGTTCGCGTACTTGTCGACTACGTTGTTCAGATACCCTCCTATGGAAGGAAAAGGGCTGTCATACTCCCTGAGCGCGTCGGCAGCGGTCTTGCTGATCGCAAGGAAGCTTGAAATGCGGATGCCCTTGGGCTTCGAGCCGTTGAACTCCGACAAAAGCGAATTGAGACTGCTTGCAGCCCGTTTGAAGATACTGTGTTTCTTGTGCCTGAAATACCCGTAAACGACGTCGTAGCCCTCGAAGACCTTATCGACGAGCTTGTATATCTCATCGGCGGGATGCTGTCCGTCGTCGTCCATATAGACAAGTACGTCCCCGTCGAAGTACCTGAGAGCGGCGAGCTTTGCCGACGCCTGGCCGAAATTCTTCGTCAGGTCTACGCCGATGATCTTTTCATCTTCGGCGCAAAGCCTTCTGATAACGTCAAAAGTACCGTCGCCGGGGTAATCGTTGACAAGGATGATACGATAATCGTTTCCGGGACGCTGAAGAATCGCTGTTCTGACGTCAGAAACGACTGTTCCGATGGTTTTTTTCGATTTGTAACAGGGAATCGCGACGGTAACGATCATTTTTTCTCACTTCTGTCGGCAAGTTTTCTAAGTTCAAGTATCTGTTCGGCGGCGGTACGGTCGGCTTTAGCGTTGAATAACGAAAAATGATTTTTTATGTAATCGTCCGGCAGCTCCCACCATCGGCTTTCTTCAAGCAAAGCGATCACTTCGTCTGAAAAACGTTTTTTGAGCGGTCTTGCGGGCGTTCCGCAGACTATTGTGTAAGGCGCGACGTCCCTCGTCACGACGGAACCGGCGCCTACGACCGCGCCGTTCCCGATATGAACGCCCCTGCAAACGCAGGCGTTTGCGGCGATCCAGACGTCGCTGCCGATAACGCAGGGCGCCGCGAAACGGTCGTATGGCTCGAAGCCCTCGGGAAGAAAACCGAAATCCGGCGAATAAAGCATCGAATGGGTCGTTATCCGCTCGTAATCATGATCCGCTCCGCCGACGCTGACGTTCCATGAGATCGAGCAGAATGCGCCTATTTCGCAATGCCACGCAGTAAAATTCTTGCCGGTATAGCTGTGCCTGCCCATACGGACGGAATAAAGCATATTGTTCCTCTGCAGCTTCACGCCGTCGGCAAAACTGCATCCGGCGACGCGCGAGTAATCCCCTATAGTCACTCCGTCGCCGATAAAACTGTTTTCAACCCGGCAATCCTTATAGATCCGGGCTGCGCCGCAGAACACGTTATCGATCTGGACGGAAGACTGGTCGCAAAAAACAGGTTCATTCATGGCATCATAATCAAATCGATATTATCTATCGTACTGTCGGCAAGCGTCATGCACTCCGCGAGGCTGTTCCCTTTGACTATGACCTGCCCCGCGCAGTGCCTTGAATTTTCAAACCTGTGCACCTGATCGCCGGGACGGACAAAGAAGGACGAGTCTATGACGCCGGGACAGGGATGGTTCCTGTTCTCTATACTGCGGATGACCCCGGTTTCGGAAGGAAGGATCATACGCGCAAGATATGTCTCTCGGCAGACGCGTTCAAAACGTGTCGAGGGAACGGGAACGCCTGCTGCCGCTGCGATCACACAGTCGTAGACGTTCACGCCGTAATAGGCGTTTATGAGTTCAGGAAGGCAGTTTGCGCCAAGGCGCGAAGTGAGTTCGATGATATATACTCTGTCTCCGCTGACGATCAGATCGAAGTTCACGGCGCAGTTGTCGATACCCAGCTCCGAAACAGCCGATCTGCAAACAGCGTCGATCCGGTTCAGCACCGCGGGATCCGCATCGAAAGGCACGTAGTGACCGACCGGGATATTCGTTTTGCCTCTGAAAGAAATATTGCCGGTCGGCAGGACGAAAAGAACGTCACCGTTTACGACAAGAGCCTGAGCCCCGCAATCGATCCCTTCAACGTATTCTTCGACGATGCAGTAAGCGGCGCGGGTCTCAGCCATCGCGGCGCTGTAGGCTTCCGACAATCGGCCGTCGGAAGAAACAATACTTATCCCCCTGCTGCCCTGAAGGTCCACTGCCTTTACGACCAGCGGATATCGAAGCTCGTTTCGAACGGTCTTCAGGTCGTCTTCGCAGGTTATTTTTCTGAACTCGGGCGAAGGAAGGCAATGTCTTCTGAAAGCTTCCTTCATCAGAAGCTTGTCCGCGGAGAGCGCTCCGACGGGAGCGGAAGGACCCCGGAGAGAAAACTTATCGCAGACGTATCCGAGAGCTTCGATCCCGGTGTCGATACAGGCCGTGGCGACCGCGTCGATATGAAGCGCTTCTACCGCCTCAGAAACGGCAAGCTTGTCGGAAATATCCGCATAAACGATCTCATCTGCAAGCGCAAAACCCGGATAATCACCGGCAACGCTTGCGGCTATCGCGGTAAAGCCGAATCTTTTTGCAGACCTGTAAAGCTCTGTCTGACCTCTCCCGGCGCCAAGGATCAGGACTCTTTTTTCAGGGCAGTTCATCTGAAGATATAGTAACCGACTCGCGAAGCGCTGTCTGTGGTCCTTCCGAGGTTTTCAAGTTCGAGCTGACTTATCCTCACGATCCTTTCGGGATGCGCATCGCGAAAAGCGTACATTTTATCAATATCCTCGGGAGTAAACAAAAACTTCACCGAGACCGTGTTTTCAGTCGGTGAAGGATTAAGCTTTATCGGGTTTCCGACGGCTATATCGATCACCATCTTCATAAAATCGTGTCCTGTAGACAGGTACACAAGATCGCTGCCGATACAGTCACCTCCCATACGGGCGCCTATTTCTATTATATGTGCGTCGCCGTTGTTGTCAACCTTAAATTCACTGTGCGCCGCGCTGTTTTCGACGTGAAGCGCGTCAAGAGCCCCGACTATCCTGCCGTAAGCTTTTTGAAGGATCTCTTTGCTCAGACCGCTCGGCTGACGATGGCCGGTTTCGATAAAATTAGGCGCTCCGGTCGTATATTTTTTCGTCGTCGCAAGATAATGGTGGCTACCGTTTTGCGTAACGGTCTCCATGCTGTATTCGTCACCCGGGATAAACTCCTCAACAACGGCTCTTTTTTCAAAGCTGACAGCAGCTGCCGAACGGACTGCGGGAAGGATTTCTTCGGCAGAACCGACCTTCGTTACGCAGCGGCTGCCGGAACGATCCGTCGGCTTTACGATGACCGGAAAAGAAAAGCCTTCGATCATGGACAGTTCAAAATCATCACCGGCAAGAACGAATCTCGGGCACGGTATACCGGCTTCCGTCAGGGCGGAACGCATCAGGTACTTATTCGTCTGGATGGGCACATATTTCGTTTTGTTGCAGGGCAGCCCAAGAGCTTCGGCAACGTAGTTGACCGTAACGGCGGCGAGATCCGATGCGATCGAGCAAACGCCGACAGGGGTGATCTCACGGCATTTTCCAAGTATTTCGTCTTTTTCAATGATACTGATCGGGTAGAAACGATCCGCCGTCTCTTTACCTGCGGCGCCTTGCTCCCATGCGAAAACATGCGTCTCATAACCCAGGGCTTTTGCCCTGAGTATAAGCTGATTCTGAAAATCGTTCGCGCCGATTATAACAAGCTTATCCATAGAATCCGAAAATGCAGTCTGCCGTCCTGCGGATATCCTCCCGGGAAAGTCCGTAATACATCGGCAAACGCAGCAGCCGTTCGCTTTCTTTAGTGGTATATCTGTCCTCCCCGAAGAATCTGCCGAATCTCTGCCCGGCTGGAGAGGAGTGGAGCGGAATATAATGGAACACCGCCTGTACGCCGTTTTCCTTAAGGTGCGTGATCAGGGCGCTGCGCTCCTCGATGTCGGCGGTTTTTATATAGAACATATGGGCGTTATGGGCGCACTCCTTCGGGATATACGGAAGTTCGATCTTGCCCGAGTCCGCGAGCGGGGACAACAGCTCATAATAGAGGTTCCAAGAGGCGAGACGGTCGTTGTTGATAATATCCGGGGCAAGAAGCTGGGAATAAAGATATGCGCAGTTGAGCTCGGACTGAAGATAGCTTGACCCGACGTCCACCCACGTGTATTTATCGACCTGCCCCCTGATGAAGCGGGAACGGTTTGTGCCTTTTTCGCGGACGATCTCAGCCCTTTCAACAGAATCGGCGCGGTTGACGAGAACGGCACCGCCCTCGCCCATGCTGTAATTCTTCGTCTCATGGAAGGAATAGCAGCCGAAGTCGCCGATCGAACCGAGCGCCCTGTTCTTATAAAAACCCATGACGCCTTGCGCGGCGTCCTCAACAACGAACAGCCCGTGCCTTCCTGCGATCTCCAGGATCGTATCCATCTCGCAGCCGACCCCGGCGTAATGTACCGGAACTATCGCTTTTGTCTTATCGGTAACGGCGGCTTCTATGAGCTTTTCGTCGATATTCATCGTGTCGGGACGGATGTCGACAAAAACGATCTGCGCGCCGCGAAGGACGAAAGCGTTAGCTGTAGAAACGAAGGTGTACGAAGGCATGATGACCTCGTCGCCGGGACAGATATCGCAGAGCAGCGCCGCCATTTCAAGAGCGGAGGTCCCGGATGTGGTCATCAGAGCTTTTTTCGCACCGGTCAGATTTTCAAGTATCTCGTTGCACTTTTTTGTAAACGGACCGTCCCCGCACAGCTTGCGGTTAGCGACCGCCTCGGAAATACACTTTTCCTCCGAACCGATATACGGAGGAATATTAAAAGGAATGCTATTCATATTACACCCTGTTTCCGTACATCTGTTCGTAATACCTGACGTACTCGCCGGAGACGCACTCGTTGAGCCAGTCCATATTGTCAAGATACCAGCGGATCGTGAGCTTTATTCCGTCGGCAAACATTGTCGTCGGTCCCCAGCCAAGCTCCTCATTAGCCTTGGAAGGATCTATGGCATAGCGGCGGTCATGACCCTTTCTGTCCGCAACATAGGTTATGAGACTCTCCGGCTTGCCAAGCTCCGAGAGAATGATTCTGACTATCTCTATGTTCGCTTTCTCATTATGACCGCCCAGGTTGTAGACCTCGCCCGTCCTGCCTTTTTCCAGGACTGCGAGTATGCCGAGACAGTGGTCCTTCACGTACAGCCAGTCGCGGACGTTCAGCCCCTGGCCGTAAACCGGCAGCGGCTTGTCGTGATACGCGTTGTTTATCATGAGAGGTATCAGCTTTTCCGGAAACTGATAGGGACCGTAGTTGTTTGAACACCGGCTTATAGTCACAGGCAGACCGTAAGTCCTGAAGTACGCAAGCGCAAGCAGATCGGCTGATGCTTTCGATGTGCTGTACGGAGAGGAAGTATGTATCGGCGTATCCTCGTGAAAAAAAAGGTCGGGCCTGTCTATCGGCAGATCGCCGTATACCTCATCTGTGCCAACCTGATGGAAACGCTCCACACCGTATTTGCGGCAGGCGTCCATCATCACCTGCGTGCCGAGGATATTGGTTTCAAGGAAGATCCCCGGATTTTCGATCGAACGGTCAACGTGCGACTCCGCGGCAAAGTTGACGACAAAATCGGGACGTTCCTTTTCAAATATCCCGAAGATACCTTCCCTGTTTCGGATGTCCTCTTTGTAAAAAACTAAATTCGGGTTTTTCAACGCAGAATTCAGCGTATGGATGTTCGCCGCGTATGTGAGCGAGTCGACGCAAACGACTTTCCAATCGGGGCGCTCGTCAAACAGAAGATAGATAAAGTTGCTGCCGATGAAGCCCGCTCCGCCCGTAATGAGTATGGTATTCCTCATCATTTGCCTTCTTTCGCGATATTGAGAAGATACTGCCCGTAATTCGTCATCTTCAGTTCTTCACCGAGCGCGACAAGCTGTTCCGTACTTATGAATCCGCGCCGCCAGGCGATCTCTTCGATAGCCGATACGTAGGACCCCTGTCTGTCCTGCACCGCTTCAACGAACTCGGCGGCCTTGAGCAAACCCTCGGGCGTTCCGGTATCGAGCCACGCGAAACCTCTGGGGAAAAGCTTGACCCTGAGCTCCCCCATGGCAAGATATGCGTTATTAACGGAGGTGATCTCTATCTCGCCTCTGGCGGAGGGCTTGACGTTCTTCGCGATCTCCACGACGCGGTTATCGTAGAAATACAGCCCCGGCACGGCGTAATTGCTTTTGGGCTTTTCGGGTTTT
>JAILDS010000084.1 GCA_024689165.1 Clostridia bacterium | reverse complement strand
TCGGTCGAAGACCGTACGGTACTGCTTGTCGACGACATCGTCACTACCGGCGCGACGCTCGACGAGTGCGCAGCCACGCTGAAGATCTTCGGCGCGAAAAACGTGGTCGCCGCCGCGTTCGCCGTATCCGGATACACGCCCGAACGGGCGAAGACTTATTCAAAAAAACAGCTCCCGCCTGAAACACGGGAGCTGCTGAGAAAGGAAAGAATACCGTTCTTCTCGTGATCACACGATGGTCCTGACCCATACCCTGCTTTTGAGCATTATGCAGCCGACGACGACCTTCACGAGCTCGGCGCACTGGACGATCGGGAACAATACGTGTATCTCAAGCCTGAACGCGTAGAACAGGATGAAGGCGAGCGGGACGGTGACGCACCAGAGCGTCCCGCTGTCGAACAGGAAGGTTATGAAAGTCTTGCCGCCGCTGCGGAGGGTGAAGTATTGGGCGCTTGCCATGGTCGCCAGCGGCAGGGTCAGGGCGAATACCCTTATAAAATAGACCGCGAGCGTCTTCGACTCCGGATCCGTGTTGTACAGCCTTGTTATTTGTCCGCCGAAAAAGAACAGCAGCACCGAGAACGCGACGCCTATAGAAAGCGAAAAGGCTATGAGCTTGCGGACGGTGTCTACCGCTTCCTCGTGTTTGCCGGAACCGAGAAGCCGGGCGGAGATGATGCCTATGCCGACGCCCATGCTGAAGGTGAACACGTTGAAAAGCTGAGATATCGTCGAGGATATGCTGTACGCGGCTACGACCGTCAGCCCGTTGAGCGAAAACGCGACCGACAGGGCGGACATCCCGCCCGACCAGAGCACCTCGTTGAACAGCAGCGGCAGCGTCTTTTTTGAAAAACCGGCAAACTGAGCTTTCGGGATACGCAGCGACGTGAACGCTCCCTTGAAGAAAGGGAGTCTTTTTCTTTTTACTGCCGAGTATAAGACCATCGCCGACAGCTCGAAGAACCGGGACATGACCGTCGCGACGGCGGCGCCGCGCACGCCCATGGCCGGGAAGAACAGCTTGCCGAAGATCAGCAGGTAGTTGAACAGGCAGTTCACGCCGACGGCGCCGAGCCCGGCGAGCATGGGCGAGAAGGTGTCGCCGGTCTCCCTTACAGTGCTCGCGAGGATCTGCGTCAGCGCGAACGGAAGCAGTCCGAAAAGCATGACGTTCATGTACTGCCTCGCCAGCGTCAGCGTCAGCTCAAGGTCTCCGCCGGCGTCGGATTCGTGCAGGAACAGAGAGATGAGCCGCCCTCCGAAAACGGAAAAAACGAGCAGTCCAAGGGCGGATATGCTCAGGCCTATCACGGCCTTGAACCTTACTGTCAGCCTTATTCCGTCGTTGTCGCCCTTGCCGTAGTACTGCGCGGTGAAGATGCCCGCCCCGCTCATGGCGCCGAATATGGCAAGGTTGAAGATCAGCAGGATCTGGTTGGAGATCGAAGTCGCAGACATCTGCTCCGTACCCAGCGCGCCGACCATGAGGTTGTCGAGCAGGCTTACGAAGTTTGTGATGAAGTTCTGCGCCATTATCGGCACGGCGACCGTCAGAGCCATTCTGTAGAATGCCCTGTCGCCGACATATCTCGCTTTCAGGGACGTCATTTTTTCCTTGTATACAGCGCCCGGACGTATCCGATCTCCCCGCCTCCGGAGCCGATCTCGGTCCGGTCGAAGTCTTCTGCGTCGAACCGGGGGAAATAAGCGTCCGCCTCGGGGCATTCCGCGTCCGCCTCGGTCAGGTACAACCTGTCCGCAAGCGGAAGAAACAGTCCGTAGACCTGCGCGCCGCCGATGATGAAGACCTCGTCCGCGTCCCCGCACAGCTCAAGGGCCCGGCTTACCGACTCCGCAGCGAAGGCGCCTTCGAACTCCGCGTTTTTCGCGCGGGTCAGCACTATGTTCTTCCTGCCGGGCAGGGCGCGCGGAAGGGACTCGAACGTGCGCCGTCCCATTATCACGGGGCAGCCCATGGTCGTTTTTTTGAAGAAAGGCAGGTCGCCGTCCAGATGCCAGATAAGCCCGTTGTTTTTGCCGAGCTCGAGGTTTTTGCCGACGGCGGCTATCATTGAAACGGTCATTGCGCTATCGGGAAGGCTATCTTGCCCATGTGCTCGTAGCCTATCAACTTAACGTCCCGGCATTCGGCGGAGTCGTCGAAATCGTAAAAATCTTTTACTTCCGGGTTGAGCCACAGCTTCGGAGCCGGGAGCGAGCCCTTTTCGTCATAGCGGGCGATCTGCTCCTTTATAGGCTCGATCTGGTTGACGTAGATATGCGCGTCCTTTATAGACCAGTTCAGCGTGCCGGGCTTGAGCCCTGTCACCTGAGAGAGCATGCACAGCAGCACGGAATACTGCGTCACGTTGAACGGCAGCCCGAGCGGGACGTCGCAGGAGCGCTGGTGCACCCACGCGTTGAGCGTACCGTCGGTAACGTCCCATTCGCTCGACCACACGCAGCTCGGCAGCACCGCGGTCGGAAGGTATTCGTCCTGCCAGAGCGACATGACCATGCGCCTGTCCTCCGGGTCGTTCTTCAGCTTGTCAAGAAGCCTGTCTATCAGCCCGTAGCGGCGGACTATCCAGCCGTAGGCGGTGCCTATCGTATGGGCAAACTCCTCCGGGAACTGTTTTTCGATCTGTTTGTACTCGCTCTTCCCGTCGGCGCCTTTCACAAGCTGGCGCGCGCGCCAGACCGCGTCGTCGTCGGTCTCCCATTCGTCCCAGATATGGACGTTCCTCTCCTGCAGCCAGCGCACGTCGTTCGACTGTACCTTATAGATCCACAGCATCTCGAGCACCGCCTGGCGGATGAAAAGCTGCTTGGTCGTCAGGATCGGGAATTCACGCGACAGGTCGAACTCAAGGTGATACGCCGGCAGCTTGACGCTGTCGACGCCCGTCCGGTTGCTTACCCTTGTCCCGCAGGACAGTATTTTCTTGCACAGCCCGATATAGCTGTCGTCCCAATTGCCCATGTTTCTCCCCCAGACAAATAATCCCGTTCATTGTACAACGAACGTTAACGATTTTGCAATAGCCCCGCGCCTGTTTTTTGCACAACGGCCGTTTTTCGGCCGAAGTAATTCTATCTGCGCCTGTAAAAATCAAAAAATCTCTTGACCGTACACCTCGGAAGTGTTATTATACCAAAGATTAAAAGGGGTTTTCCCTTAAAAAGCAAGTGAGGTATGATAAAATGCGTAAAATGCCGATAAAGCTTCTGGCTGTTGCTCTCAGCCTTGTTTTTGTCATGGCGTTTCTGCCCGTTTCCTTCGCATCCGGCGGTACGGAGATAACCTCTCCCTACGACTCCATCGACTGGGATGAGGTAAGGCAGTACAAGACCGCCCTGCATCAGCACACCAATGCCAGCGACGGTGACTACACCATGGCGCAGATGCTTTCCCGCAACTATCAGACGGGGTATGAGATCGTCGCCTCCACCGACCACGGCATCGTCAACTATTCATGGGATTATGACAGCGGCTCCGAGGCCGTCAAGGCCGTTCTCGAGCTCTTCGGCAAGAGCGAGGGCGATCTTGAGTACCTCGACGCCGAGGGCACTCTCGATATCCTCGGCGGAGAGGGCAACGGCGAAGTCATTGACACCGTGGCCTACACGCTTGAGACCACCGCTTCCGGCGATATCCTTTCTTTTGAGGACGGCACGACCATCCTGCGCATACCGGACGCCTGCGAGCAGAACGCTCTTTCGAACAACGCCCACGTCAACTCCTGGTTCTCCGATTACACAAGGCTCGACCTGACCACTTATGAAGACGCCATCGCCGGCGTAAAGACCAAGGGCGGCCTCTGCGTCATCAACCATCCGGGCGAGTACACAAAGGCGAAGGACGAGTTCCGTTCCTCCGACGCGTACAACCTTGGGCTTTCAAACTACAAATACTTCCTCAACTATTATTCGACCCTTATCTCCGAGAACTACGGCACCTGCCTCGGCATCGACATGAATTCCAAGGGCGACAGCCGCACCAGGTTCGACAGGAAGCTTTGGGATGAGCTGCTCGAGCGTTTCTCCGCCAACGGTCAGACCGTGTACGGCATCGCTTCCTCCGACGCACACAACCTCGGCGTAGTCGACACGGGCTGCGTATACCTTCTTCTTGAAGAAAAGAGCATCGGCGCGGTTAAGGAAGCCCTCGCAAACGGCGCGTTCTTCCCCTCCTCCACCTGCATCGGCAACAAGGACGAGCTTGAAGCCTATATCCAGATCCTCGGAGAAGACAGCGATCTTGCCGCCTCCTTCCAAAAAACCGTCGACGCCATGGATGAAAAGATCGAGCTCATCACCTCCGACCTCTCTCATTCCGACGATTCCCTCGGTATCGAGTGGACCTCTCTTGACGCGAACGGTCTCGCGACGGCCGATCGCCCGATGATCACGAAGGTCACCGTCAGCGGCAGCACCATCACGCTCGACGTCGAGAACGCCGAAGGCGTACGCTGGGTCTCCGGTTTTGAGACGGTCGGCGCCGGCAACGCCTTTGACGTGAGCACGCTCGACGGGCAGAACTACGTCCGCGCCGAGGTAGTCGGTGAAGGCGGCGTGACCTACACCGAGCCCTTCATCATCAACGCCTCCGCCAACGCCGGTTCCACAGACGTGACCGACGGCAGCTATACCGGCTCCTACAGATTCATCGACAGCTTCTTCTCCCCCATCGTCAACTTCTTCAGGTCCCTTCTCAGGAAGGTCTCCATCATCCTCAAGTCCCTCGTCGGCAAGGTCGCGTAAACCCCGGTCCGCGCCTTTGAAGACTTTTGATCATCTGTGATCCAAGCCGCGCTTCCCGCGCGGCTTTTTTCGTTTACAACGCTTTAACAAAATCAAGAAATATTTGTCATTTCATTGACTAAACTGTTTTGGGATGATAAAATTAACTTGCGGTTTTTCGCCGCTGTTTTTGCGAGGAGGTTTTTTGCATGACGACTAAAAAGACC
>JAILDS010000080.1 GCA_024689165.1 Clostridia bacterium | reverse complement strand
CATGAAAAAAAGAGCAAAGATCATCATCGCCGTCGTTTGCGCAGTCCTTGTCGCAGGCGGCGCGGTCGCTTACGCTTTTCTGCCGCACCCGCTCAATTACCCCATCGGTTCGATCAAATCGGTCGGGTCCAGCGTCGTCGTGAGCTCGAAGACCGATGACTCCGTGACGATATACAAGGAGGGCGGCGGCGAGTTCAAGATCCTGATGTTCACGGACATGCACCTCGACGGCGACAATTCGACCTCGTACACTACGGTCTCGCACCTTGTGGACAATATCACCCGCGAAAAGCCCGACCTGGTGCTGCTCGGCGGCGACAACGTGACCTCGGCGCTCAACTCCGTCCGCTGCCGTCAGCTGGCTAAGATATTCGAAAAGCTCGGCGTTTACTGGGCGGGCATCCTCGGCAACCACGAGGGGGACAACACCTTGTCCGCCAGCCGCGAAAAGATGATGAAGATATTCACATCCCATGAGCATTGCCTGATGCTCACGGGGCCGGAGGATATCGACGGCTGCTGCAATTACGCTCTGACGATCACGGACCCCGACGGCGGCCACCTGCACACGTTCTTCTGCCTTGACACCCACGACCGCATGAGCGCCGAGCTCAAGGAGCAGTACGGGCTCGACCCGGAGGAAAGATATTACGACGGCGTGCATCCCAATCAGGTCGAGTGGTACTCCGCCAAGGCGGCGGAGCTCGTCGCGGCCTATCCGGGCTGCCGTTCGACGGTTCTGATACATATACCGCTGCCTCAGTATGAGGAAGCCGCGCAGACCGGCGATTTCATTTACGGCGGCAAGCTTGAAAACGTTTGCGATTCAGAATACGATTCCGGGCTTTTCGCGGCGATAAAGGAGTCCGCGACCACACAGACCGTTTTCTGCGGGCATGACCACCTGAACACCTTCGGCGCGCTGTATGACGGCGTGATCCTCAGCTACATCGAGCCGTCGGGCTACGGCTCTTATTCCGCTGGCTCGAAGCTGGGTTATGAAGAAAAGGACTGGCTGCAGGGCTACACGATGCTTACCGTCAAAGCCGACGGCACTTACGCGCACAAGCAGGTCAGGAACAGCGCGATACCCGTTGAGCCGAGCGCTTCGGAATAAAGGAGTTCTCTGAGCACACGCCTGAATATATACACAAAGAAAGAAGGAACAAGAATGATACTCAAAAGGATCAAGGCGGTCATCTGCCTTCCCATGGCTTTTTTCACGCTGGTCACCGGGCTCTCGTTCGTTTCGCAGACCCGTCAGGAGGAGCTCGAGGCAAAGCTCGCCGAGAGCATAGAAGGGGATTTCGTCCCGGTATTCCGCTTCGCCATAGCCTCCGACGTCCATATCTCCGAAAGCGACCCCACCACAGCCGAGCGGTTCGCGAAGCTTTTTGAGACCGCGTACCGCTATGCGGACGCCCACCCGACCTACAACTCCCTCGACGCGGTCCTTCTGGCGGGCGACAACTGCAACAGCGGCTCCGACGGCGAGTACGCCATCCTGAACGCGGTCGTTGCCGAAAACAAACGCGAAGGCACCGAATTCATCACCATAATGGGCAACCATGAGTTCGCGACCACGGGGCACGAGGGCTACGTGCGCAATATGGGTGAGGAGCTCGACAAGCACGTCGTCGTCAAGGGTTACCATATCATCGGCTTGTCCCCCGACCCCAAGGACACGTGGCATACGCCCGGTCAGCTCATCTGGCTCAACCGCGAGCTTTCGAAGGCCGCCGCCGACGACCCGGACAAGCCGATCTTCACGATGCAGCACGGGCATATCTGGAACACAGTCTACGTCAGCCGCAGCTGGTACACGCAGATGTCCCTGCCTCTTCACCTCGTGTACGCGCAGTTCCCGCAGGTCATCAATTTTTCCGGGCACTCTCACGGGCCGGTCAACAACCCGCTCGAGATCTGGCAGAACAGCTACACGCAGCTGGGCACCGGCACGCTCAACTATTTTGAGATGGAGCGCGACATCGGCGACAATACCGTCCCGGAGGGCAGCCGCAACGCCGCGCAGTACCTCATAGTCGAGGTCGACGCCGAAAACCGCGTGCGCATACAGCCCTACAACATTCTGACCGACGACTTCATGAAGACCCCGTCCAACACCGACGACCCGGATAAGCAGCTTATTTACCAGATCGACGAGCCCGGCAACACGAGCAGCTACGTCTATACCTCCGCCCGCAAGAAGACCGCCACAAAGCCCAGGTTCGACTCGGGCGCGGCCGTTTCCGTCGATTCCGTGACGGCGGACTCGGTCACCGTCAGCTTCTCGCAGGCGCTTGCCGACGAGTGCGTCTACGGCTACCGGGTGACCGTCACCGACCCCGCGAAGAGAGGCAAAAAGGTCGCCGAGAAAGAGATCTATTCCGAATACTATTTCGAGCCGATGCCCGAAACGCTTTCCTGCACCGTCGGCGGGCTTTCCGCCGGCAGGGAGTACAACGTGACCGTCGTGCCGCTCAACGTCTGGCTGCAGGCGGGCGACGGCCTGACGGCTTCGTTCACGACAGCGGAGTCCTGATCGATTTCAATAATACGGGATCGGCTTTAATGCCGGTCCCGTTTATTATATATTCCGAAAAAACTTAACAGATTAAACAGAATCAGTTTTATGGGTGCTTTAATGGAACAACGCCGAACTGTTC
>JAILDS010000067.1 GCA_024689165.1 Clostridia bacterium | reverse complement strand
TTTTTCGCCCGAAAAAACGTCCCTGTCAGCGGGACGCGGTCACGTCGGAGAACACGTTCGCCGCGAGGAGCCTGACCGCCGCGGCGTTGATGTCGCGCGGGTCGGCCGACTTCAGGATGACCGAGAGATCGGGTCCTTTTTTTTCGATGAGATCGGAAAGCGCCGCTTCAAAGGCCGCGCCCCCGTTCTTTTTCGCGTCTGCCCGGACGGGTCCCGCGCCGGCATAACTCCGGTCCGCGCCGAAGACGAAGCCCGTGCCGGGGCGGTATGAGGCGCAGAGGCGGTCCTTCGGTCCCTGAGCGCCGTCCGTGTCGGAGGACGAACGCGCGGCTTCGTCCGCTTCGGCGGCAGGGGACTCAAGATAGGCGATCAGCTCGCGCGCTTTCGATACTCCGTCCGCTTCGGCGGGCGTCAGCTCATAACCGGCTGTCAGGTAGCGGTCAATATGCCTGAGGTCGAGCTTTATGCGCGCGGCGTCCCGGCGGACGTAGCGCCCGACCGCGGCGGCGCTCTTCCTGCCGCGGCCAGAGACCGCGAGGAATTCCTTCTGCGCGACGCGGCGGTAGGTCTGCCCCTTCCGCCACGGTCTGAACTCGGCGTGCAGGCGGTCGATCGTTTTCTCGAGGGCTTCCCTCGAGGAATTCGTGCGCCTGTACATGGGCGCGCGCGGCTCGTCGCCGGACTTTTCCGTTTGCTCCTGCCCGGCGGAGACGGTCATTTCGTTCACTGCGGACAGGAATTCCGCGTCGAGCCTCTTGCGAAGGACGGTAAGAAGCGACGGCGACAGCGGCACCCGGTCGCTCCCGGCGTCGAGGTCAAGGAACAGCCTGTAAGAGACGTTGCTTTTCAGCTCGGCAAGCAGGACGCGGTCGGGGAGGCCCGTTTTTTCACGCAGGAGGAGGAACCCGAGCGACAGCCTCAGCGGCGCGGCGGGGCGCCCCGTCCCGGACGGGAATTTCCGCTTGTAAAGCAGCTCGGTCCTGTCCCACGGCACCTTTTCGGCGCAGCGGGAAAGCTCCGTTTCTCCCTCGGCGCGGGCTGCCAGCTCGAACAGGGAAACCTGACGGACCTTAAGCTTATACATTTGCACTCATCTCCCGGTATCGGCAGGATCGGCGATATGAAAACAATAATGACGGACTGAGACTTGAGCAGAAAAGGATCGCTGTCGTATTCTCAGTAGGGGCGGGCATTGACCGCCCGATCGACGCTGATGGCGTCCCCGTCCCTGTGAAGGGGACGGCGAAGCGGAGAAGTTGTGTTTTTTACGACGATAAAACTCCTTTGCGTTCCTCGCCCATCCGCTAAGGATGGGATTCGGAACGCAATCGGGCGGTCATGCCCGCCCCTACTGAAGACTTCGTAAAACCCGAACGCGCTGACGGCTGACGGCTGACGGCTGCCAGCTTCGTCATATCCTGCAGCGCTGGCCCTCGCCGGTCTCCTCGGCCTTGAACATAAGGTCGACGACTTTCATGACGCGAAGCGCCTGTTCGGGCCTGACGATGAGCTCGCTTTTGCCCTCTATGACGCCGACGATGTTTTTGTAATAATCGGACCAGTCGGGGTTCTCGTCGGGCAGACCGATCTCGAGCATGGTGTATTCGGGCCTCGGCGCCATGGTGCGGGTGGGGCCCGCTTCCGTATAGACGATATCGTCCTCCCACTTCATCTCGGCGTTGGGCCTGAGCTTCATGAGCCGGCCCTTGCAGCTCCAGTCGTCGATCTGAAGCGTTCCCTCAGTGCCCTGAACGTGCCACCTCGGAAGGTTGATAAGGCAGTTCGTGCTCATTTCGCACATATACGAGCAGCCGCCCTCGAACCTGATGAAAACGTCGATATTGTCGTCCACGCCGGGCGTGTACATGCTCAGAAGATGGGCGTCCACGCCCACGACGGGCTCGTCGAACATCTGCATCGCCTGGTCGATCAGGTGGATGCCCCAGTCGAGCAGCATCCCGCCGCCGTTTTCCTTATGGCCGCGCCAGCCGTACATCGAGCCGCGGGAGCCCTGGACCATGGACTTGACCATGTAGACCTGCCCCAGCAGTCCCTGATCCTTCGCAGCCTTGACGATCCTGTAATCCCTGTCCCAGCGGCGGTTCTGGTGGACTGAAAAGACCATGCCGGTCTCATCCCGGACCTTTATTATCTCCTCGAGCTCGGCGGCGTTGAGCGTCACCGGCTTTTCGCAGACGACGTTCTTGCCGGCCCGGAGGGCTTTGATCGAAATGTCCTTGTGAAAGTTGTTCGGCGTGGCGATGGTGACGAGCTCTATCGACTTGTCCGCGAGAAGCTCGTCGAGAGACCCGTAGACGTGAAGCCCGTTCTCGCGCGCGGAGTCGCAGGCCTCGGCCCTGACGTCGTAAACGCCGACGACCTCGATCTCGGGGACCTTTTCCCTTATGCTGTTCAGATGCCAGCCGCCCATGCCGCCGAAGCCGACGATGGCGTGACGAATTCTTGCCATAACATATCTCCTGTTCATCAGCGGCGTGGCCGCTGTTCTCAATAGGATAATGGCACAGCGCCGGGGCTTTGTCAATGAAAAATATTGTTGACTTGCAGGGCGGAAATGAGTATTATTTTAATCAGTACAGGAAAAGCGGGTGATCGTTTGGATCTTTTCGATTATGCCGAAAAGGACTTCGGCGGCGTATACGCGCTCATGCTCACGCCCTACAAACACGACCTGAGCGTGGATTGGGGCGTTTACGAGAAATACTGCGATTATCAGGCCGCAAGCGGCGCTCACAAGCTTTTCTGCGTCTGCGGCAGCTCCGAGATGACGAAGCTGAGCATACCCGAGAGGCTGAAGCTCGCTGAGATCACCGTGAAACGCGCCAACGGGCTGAAGGTGTTCGCCACGGCGAACCTCAGCGAGGGGCTCGAAAACCAGCTCGAGGAAATAAAGCGCATGGAAGAAACCGGCGTCGACGGGCTCGTTTTCGTCACCCACGGCATGGGCGAAAAACCGGAGTTCGTCGAGTATATCGGCGCTCTCGCGAACGCCGCCTCGCTCCCGGCGCTCATCTACGAATTTCCGGGCATGAGTCCCCACCGCGTCGGCGCGGATATCTACGGCGAGCTCGTCCGGTACGGGTATATAAAGGGCATAAAGGACACGACCAGCACCCTCGAGGGCATCGCGGGCAAGCTCGACCGCCAGGGCGATTCCTGCGTGCTGCAGGCCAATATCCCGTTTTTGTACGACGCCTTCGAGCTTGGCGCCCGCGGCTGCGTGGCCACGCCGTCGACCGTCGGCTCGTCGCTTATCAGAAAGTTCTACGACGCCTACGCCGCCGGCGACAAGACCGAGGCGAAGAGGCTGCACGGCAGGGTCTGCATGCTCGCCGACCTCATCGACCAGAACTACACCGCCGGGGCAAAGTATTTCATGAGGCTCAAGGGCGTGCCCTTCGAGCCCCTCTGCCGCACCGGCGCGACCCTGAGCGGGCAAAGATGCCGCCATATCGAGGCGTGCGTCGA
>JAILDS010000046.1 GCA_024689165.1 Clostridia bacterium | reverse complement strand
GTATTTTTTGAAGTCCTGCGTGAGGTCGATATGATCGTCCGGATCATAGTCGGTAGGAAGAACGGGATTGCCGTTTTCGTCGCACGCCATATCTCCGAAGAGCGCGTTTGCAAGTTCGATGACAGCCGGACCCATCTTGTCATATTTGCCGAGCAGTACGGCGCTGAGCAGCGGCTTTATTACGTTCTTTACCGCGTCCGTCACACCCTCGCCGGAGAAGGGGAATACCGTCTCGCCGGTTTCCGTGTTGACGATATCGGAAGTAGCAAGACCGTTGACGAAGATAACGGGGTAGGGGTTTATGTCTGCTGCGGAAGCGGTGACGCCTGCAAAGAGCGAGCAGAGCATTACCAGTGATAAGAGGACCGAAAGTAATTTTTTCATAATGATCACCTTTTCATTTATTTTATCAGAGATGCTATCCATTTAAAGAACAGCTTGAATACCGAGAAAAACCGTTTGATTTTGCCGAAGAAATCAAGCTCCGCGTAGGGGGTCAGATCGACGTCATTTTCTTTTGTAAGGGGTTTCATGCCGCTGCCGGTCAGGATCAGGAACTGGGGATAAGTTTCGCTGTCCCATACGGTTTTTTGAGTATCAGTAATGATGATATAGTCGCACAGCTCGCGGGTGGCGGAATTCGAAACGTGAAGGGCGTTCTTTATGAACCAGGTGTATTCCGGGAACGCGCAGGTCGAGGCGTCTATCTGGCAGTCGGCGGAGATATGATCGTGCCCGTCGGCGTTTGCCTGGACGTAGCCGTCGCCGAGAGTCCTGCCGGCTTTGGCGCAGGTCGCTCCCAGCGCCTCGCGGGAGGTCTCGATGTTGGTGTCGCCCATCAGGTTGGAGTCCGGAGTTACGGGTATGCTCGTGGCGCCGTACTGGGCGATGATGCCGAAGGAAACGCCCTGCTGCTCCGCCGATTCGAGACGGGCAACGTTCCTGCCCTGTACGTTTTCGTGGTAATAATCGGTCTCGGCAAGGAATTCGTCGGAAAGCTCGTTGAAGCTGAGCACGTTCGCCTTCGCCTCGTCGTAGTCCTCATAGGGGACGAAGGACCAGAACGAACCCCAGCTGAAGAACAGTCTGCCGATGATGGAGAAAATGCTGTTCGCGTATTTTTTGACAAGCTGCTGAGCTATAAGGTCTACGCCTTTGTCTATCCCGAACTGCGAAAGCACGTCCACGAGCGCGACTATGAGCTGTCTTGCGATGGTGTCGTCCATTTTCGCGCCTATGAAATTCTCGATCGCCTCGGCGTTGACGGCGGCTTTGCCTTTGAACAGGGCTCCGACCGCGTCCATACCGTTGTACGCGCCTGCCATAAGGACGAAGGATTTTACGGAATCCATGCCGTATTTCTCAAGGTAGGCGCTGGCTATGCAGGTGCCGTAAGAGAAGGAAACGAGGCTGACTTTGGGCGATCCCGTGGACGCTTTTACAGCTTCCACAAGGTCGTTGAGCCCGGCCGCGAGCGTAACGGGCCCCAGACGCCAGTCGTGGTGATAGTAAATGGGGTTCTGAGTGGTATAGCCCCTGACGGGATCGCGGTAGCGGGTGAAATCCTCGTTCAGGTCGGTCGTGTATTTGGGACCGATATTGTAAAGGGATCTGCCGTCCGCGTCGGTCATGATCTTTCCGGCGACGTTCTTTACTTCGTCCTTTACACGCTCCATAAGCGGCTTATAGTCACCGGAAAAAATCTTTTTGATATCGTCGGGCGTCAGGGCTCGTTTGATCGCGTCGCCTATAACGCCGTCCTTTTCGGGCCAGACGTTCTCGCCGGTGTCAAGGTCGATAAGCTCGTCCTCGTTGAGTCCCAGAACGAAAATGATCGGGGTATCGTTTGCGGAGTCCGCGCCGAGGGCGGGAACAGCGGCGGAAATAAGCATGGCAAGTGACAATATGATCGCGATAACGAATTTTGAAGCTTTCATTTTTCAGGTTCTCCCGTCAGTCAGGTGATCGCCGAAACGGCGGTCTTGATCGTATTGAAAATATTGAAAATGAGATCGAATATGCGCCGGAACAATCCGAGAATTCCCGCGGGTGCGCTGCCGACATCGGCGTAACCGGAAACGTCGTTTTCCGCAGTCAGCGGCTCAAGAGTCTCGGCGGATTTGGTATAGATAAGGAACTGCGGATACCTTTCGTCCTCCCATACCGTCGCCTGCGCGTCCTCATGCGCGAGCAGCCAGTCGAGAAGGGCGTTGATGCTCGTGAAGTTGTCGTCGGGCCAGGAGTTTTTGATTATCCAGGTGTGTTCAGGGAATCTGCAGGTGGACGCGTCGACCATA
>JAILDS010000008.1 GCA_024689165.1 Clostridia bacterium | reverse complement strand
GCCCTGAGGCTTGTCCCGTCGTTCGGGCAACGGGACTCAATGACGGGCAGGCGGGCCTCTTTCGCTGCGGAGACGACGTCGCGCTCGCGTTCATAAACAAGGGGCCTTATTATTTGGACGCCGGAATCGGGGTAGTACGTAACCGGCTCAAAGCATGAAAACTCGCCGTTGCCTAAAAGGTTCATCAGAACCGTCTGCGCAGCGTCGTCCGCGTTGTGACCGAGCGCAACGCAGGAGCAGCCGAGTTCTTTCGCGGCGTTTACCAGAACGGCGCGCCTGACGGAGGCGCACCTGAAACAGGCGTTTTTTTTACTGCCCGTGCCGAAAAGCAGCTGAGCGATATCGGCGCGGACTATTCTGTATTTGATATCATGCTCTTCGCAGAAACGCTCCAAGGCGGCGAAGTCTCCGTCAACGCCGCCGAAACGCATATCCAACGTGACTGCGGCGACGGAAAACCCGAGCGGCAGATATTCCGACAGATCTTTGAGCCCAGCAAGCAGGACGAGGCTGTCCTTGCCGCCGGAAAGCCCCACCAGAACACGGTCGCCCGGGGCGATCATGGAATACTTCTGTATCGTTTTGCGCATGCCGCCTTCAACGCGGCGCAGGTACCTGCCCGAAGCGATCAATAACCCCTCATCCTCTTGAGGTCGCGGTAATTTATCAGCCTGATGCCGAGAGATTCGATATGCTGCTTAGTTGCCGGGTCTTTGAAAAGCCTGTATTCCCAGACCCTTCTGTGCCAGGCGCCGGTTATGTTTTTAAGTTCCTCGGATTCCGAAGCGGGGTGGATATAAGTCTCGGTGATGCCTTCCGGGATATTCCTGTAGAGCTCAAACAGATACTCTCGGAAATCCTCATAGCTGTCGTTCTGCGGCCCTGCCCAGTCGCCCGGCATGAGATAATCGAGAACGGGCACGTGGGATTCCTCAGCCATCGCTTTGATCTGATCGAGGAGCATATACACCATTTCCTTCGGAACCTTGATGTCGAGCATTTTGTTGGTGAACTGCTCGTCCGTGAACTTTGTCGGGAAGCGGAACGGCAGCCCGTTTTCGCCTGCGAGCCTGAATACCAGCCCCAGAAGCTCGAACCTGCCGGTCTCTATACCGTAAAGCGAACCCATATGGTTGTCCAGATGGGATGGCTCGAAACCAAGCCGCCTTACCTTTGCCAGCTGGGCGCGGATCTCGGCGTCGGCGTCTTCCTCGGAGGCGTTTTTCTCGAACTGGTCGCTCTCATGCCACATGAAGCCCTCTTCGTCGATAAGCGTGGAATAATGCTCTTTGTTGACGGGCTCCCAGCGATAGCGGCCCCACTCGCAGGTCGTCGTCAGGTGGAGCCCGATCGCGAGCTCCGGATGGGCTTTTGCGAAGGCTATCGCCTCGGGAGCCCACGCGCAGGGCGCCATGATGGTCGACGACGTGATCGCTCCGCTTTGGAGCAGGTCCATGATCGCGACGTTCTGTGAATGGCACATACCGAAGTCGTCTGCGTTGATGATCAGGTACTTGTCGGACATTGTCTTCGTCTCCTTTTCAGTTGATATTGTCTGTGTCTGTTATGTATTCTCTGACGATCCCGTCCACGTTTTCTGGAAGGGCTTTGACCCTTAGCAGATAACCGTTCCCGGTCCATTTTTCTTCGGTGACGAAACCGGCGTTCCTTGTTTTGTAGCCGAGGTCCGCCTTGTCAGGCGGGAAGATGAAGGAGTATTCCTTTCGCCTGTCCGGGATAAGAGAACATATCTTTTCAAGCATCCCGTCAAGCCCTTCGCCCGTGAGGGCGGATATCCTGACGCTGTTCTTCCTCATCGGGAAAGCGTAAACGTTGGGCGACAGGTCGCATTTGTTGTAGACCGTCAGGACGGGTATGTCGGACGCCCCGAGCTCTTCGAGCACCTTTTCGCTCTGTTCGAGCTCCTGTTCGCACAAGGGCGATGAATTGTCGCATACGTTAATGACGAGGTCGCTGTCGAGTATGACCTCAAGCGTCGATGAGAACGCCTTGACAAGCTCGTGGGGGAGGCGAGAGATGAAGCCGACCGTGTCGATAAGGATAACGGTCCTGCCGTCGGGCAAAAGGAGCGCACGTGACGTCGGGTCGAGAGTCGCGAAGAGCTTGTCCTCGCTCAGGACCCCGGCGTCTGTAAGGGCGTTCATAAGGGTGGATTTTCCGGCATTGGTATAGCCGCAGAGTGTTACGAGCACGGCGCCGTTCTTCCTGCGCCTGCGCGACAGCATGCCCCGCCTTTCGGAAACCGATTCGAGACGCTCTGACAGCTTTTCCATTCGGCGTCTTATATGCCGCCTGTCGGTTTCCAGCTTGCTCTCACCGGGGCCCCGCGTGCCTATGCCGCCGCCGAGACGTGACAGGGCCCTGCCTTTGCCTGTCAGCCTCGGAAGAGAATATCTGAGCTGCGCGAGCTCGACCTGAAGTCTTCCTTCTGCGGTAGAGGCGCGCATCGCGAATATGTCAAGGATCAGCGTGGTGCGGTCGATCACGCGGGTGTTTGTCGCGTCCTCGAGGTTCCTTATCTGCGCTGGCGAAAGCTCGCCGTCGCAGATGATGAGGTCTATACCGGTCCTTTCGCACAGCTCGGCGGTCTCAAGCAGCTTGCCGGAGCCGACGAAGGAGAACCTGTCAGGCGCGGGGAGCTTCTGCAATACCGTTGCGTAGACTTTGCCGCCGGCGGTCTCGCAGAGCCGGGTAAGCTCGGTCAGAGAGTATTCCGCGTCGAATTCCCCGGTGTCGATCCCCAGGAGCAGCACTCGCTCGTAATCGGGGTTGAGTTCCTCAAGCTGCATAAATTCTCCAAACAGTTAGTTGGCTGTATTTTAACACCCGCGGGCGGTCAGTTCAATACGTTGCGCCGTAAAATTTTGTTTAGCTCAAGTTTTCTGTTGTAATTGATTATATGTTGTGGTAATATTTTCTTGAATTTTTATTTTTGGGGGTGCATATGGCTGTTTTTTCGGGCGCATCGCCTGTGATAGTCATTCCCGGGATAGGTCAGTCCCGCGTTGATGAGTGCGACAGCTCCGGAAGGTCTCTTCGCCGCGTCTGGCCCGTAGGGGTCAACCTTAAAAGCTACGTCGGAGAGCTTTCCGGGCCGTTCCTGAAGCTCGTGATGTTCAAAAAGCACGCCGATCTTCGCGATAAGCTCTGTTCGATCGCTGCCGAAATACTCGACCCGATCGCCGTCAATCCCGACGGCTCCATGCGGCACAACCTGAAGGCCGTCGAGTTCCCGAGGCTTTCCGAATGCGACGCTGACCAGAAGCGGTACGTGTACAAGATGGTCCCGCTGCAGAAGCTCGCCGAAGCGATAGGGGAGGAAAAGCTCTATTTCTTCTCCTACAACTCCTTTGATATGCCCTACGTCACCGCCGAAAAGCTCGACGCCTTCGTTTCAAAGGTCAAGGCAGAGAACGGCTCCGAAAAGGTCAGCTTTATAGCTGTCAGCCTCGGCGGCGTCATCCTTGACGCGTATCTCGACGCTTACGGCGCCAAAGGCGGGCTGGACAGGATAATCAACGTGGTCTCGGCCTCTATGGGCACTGTCCTTGCCGACGACCTTATGGCGGGCAATATAGACCTGTCCGCCATACCGGGCATGCTCAGCGGCATGCTTGGCAAGGACGCGGCCTCCTCTGCCGAAAAATACCTTGCCAAGATCCCCGACAGGGCGATCGAGGACATCGCTTATTCCGTGATCGACGTTTTCAGGAAGAATCTCGGCGGCAGCTGCGGCTCGCTCTGGGGCGCGGTCACGCCCGGGAAATATGCCTCGCTTGCCGACAAGTACATCAAAAACCCGGCTCTGAAAGAGCAGACCGACCGTTTCAACAGTGCCAGGGACGATCTTGCGGGACTGTACAGGCGCCAGACCGAAGAGTTCGGCGTGAAAGTATTTGTCCTGCTTGGTTACGACCTCGACCTTGTGAGCCTCGCAGCCTCCCACGGCGTTTCGTCGGACGGCATAGTTTCCGCCGCTTCCGCCTCCCTCGGCGCGGTCGTAGGTAAGACCGGCGCCGGCAGCGCGGGGGTCGACCCCTCCGCCGGGCTTTTCCCCGACTCGACGTGGTTCTTCAAAGGCGTCGACCACGAGGGCATAGCAAAACAGACCAAGGCGCTCGACGTTATCACAAAAGCTATCAGCGACCCGGACTTCACCTCGGTGCTCTCGGACCCCGAGCTGCCGCAATTCAATTAAGAAAAAGGAACAGAGTATGTCTAAAAAGAAGAAAAAGGACGTTCCCGCTCCGGCGAATGATATACCCTCCGACGTCGATCTCAGTGATTTCATGCCCGCCGCGCCTTCCGGCGCCCCGGCCGTCGGTTCCGCGGATGCTTTAGGGGCTTCCGGGAAAAACGCGGATGAGGATTTCGCCGATATGCGCGGGATCGAACTCGTCAACGCCGACGGCGAGCTCGACGTTTCCGCCATTCTCGCGGGCACGGGAAGCGAGCCGGTCGAACAGTCTTACCGCGCGCCCTCGTCCGATAAAGCCTATGAGAGCTTTGCGCGCGTACGCGTCGATTATCCCCACCCGGACAAGGACGCCGAGTCTGCCGGCAGCGTCGTCAAGGTGAGAAACCTTACCAAGTATTACGACCGCCATCTTGTGCTCGACGACATTTCGTTCGACCTGCCCAAGGGCAAGATAATAGGCCTTCTGGGGCCGAACGGCTGCGGCAAGACGACGCTCATCAAGATCCTTGCCGGCATCATACACGACTATCAGGGCAGCGTGCTCATCGACGGCAAGCGCATCGGCATCGGCACGAAGGCCAACACGGCGTACCTTTCCGAGCGGACTTACCTCGGCGACAAGTGGAGGACCGTCGACGCCATCGATTATTTCGACGACTTCTTCATGGATTTCGACCGTGCCAAGGCGCTCGACTTCGCCGACCGTTTCGGGCTCGACAGGCTGCAGAAGATAAAGACGATGTCCAAGGGCATGCAGGAAAAGGTCCAGCTGCTGCTCATCATGAGCCGCAAGGCGAAGTTTTACCTGCTCGACGAGCCGCTGGGCGGCGTCGACCCCGCCGCTCGGAGCGTCATCCTCGACATTATCATGCAGAATTACGCCGAGAACTCGACGCTCATGCTGTCCACCCATCTGGTGAACGACCTTGAGCACAGCTTCGACCACGTCATGGTCCTCGGCCACGGCTCGGTGCTCGTCAATACCGGTATAGCGAAGATACACGAGATGGGCAAAACCGTTGAAGACGTTTTTAAGGAGGTTATCGGCAATGCTTGGGAAGTTGATTAAGCATGATTTCAAGTCCGGGGCTTCCGACGTAGGTATCGTCTATCTGATCGCAGGCATAGTCGCGCTGACTATGGTGGCGTTCCTCGTGTTCGATTTCGGGCAGGGGAAGATCGTCTCGTCCGTGCTGCTTCTCATCGTCTGCGCCGTCGCGGTGCTCGTGACGTTCATTTCGGTCATCCGCAACTTTTCGAAAACGATGTACGGCGACAGGGGCTATCTGACGCACGCCCTGCCGGTCAAAAGCTCTTCGCTGATCTTTTCAAAGTGGTTCGTGTCGACCGTATGGGTGCTGATCAGCTACCTGATGCTCTATATCGCGTTCTTCTGCGTCTACAATTACCTGTCCGACTCGAGCGGCTCCGATATGTACGACATGATAATGATGATGCTCGAGACCATGGAGTTCGTTCCGTCGCAGAAGATACTCACCGGCATGATCATCGCCGTCGGCTTCAAAGGGCTCATCAATATGGCGTCGCTCGTTATCTTTATTTTCTTCGCGATAACGATGGGCTACGTCAGGCCCTTCCATAAGCTCGGCGGCGTGGGGCAGGTGCTCTACTTCTTCGGCACTTACTATATCGTCAGGATCATCGGCAAGGGACTTTCGAAGCTTGCCGAGCTTTACTTCACCATCCAGGACAGCGGCCTCGGCTTTACCTTCTCCGACGCCGTTGCCGAGATAGTCAAGGAATACGGCGGCGGCGCAATGCGCCTCACGGAGACCTACGTCCAGATCATCGCCGCGATAGTGCTGTTCATCATCACGACCGACCTTGTGGACAGGAAGGTGAATATCAAGTAGTGCAGATAATCGACATTTCGAGGGAGCTTCTCGGCGCGTCCGTATACCCGGGCGACCCGGGGCCTGAGGTCAGGCCGTTTTCAAAGATATCCGAGGGGGCGCTGAGCAATATCTCGGTGATCACAGCCTGCGCCCACAACGCGACGCACGTGGACGCGCCTCTTCACTTTTTCGAAAGCGGCGACAAGCTCATCTCCATGCCGCTCGACGCTTTTATAGGCCCGTGCGACGTCGTCACCTTCCCGGAGGGAGAGATCTTCGGCGCGAAGATAGACGACGTCTTTCCCTACGGCTGCGAGAGGCTGCTCGTCCGCGGCGGAGGCAAGGCGTTTTTTACAGCTGACGGGGCGCACGCGCTCGCCGCGAGGGGAGTGAGGCTCGTCGGGACGGACAGCCAGTCTATAGGCGACAGCTCCGACCAGCAAGGGCCTCATAAGGCGTTTTTGTCTCACGATATACCTATACTTGAAGGGCTCGACCTTTCGAAGGTCAGGGACGGCAGATATTTCCTCATGGCTCAGCCGCTCAAGATCGACAAAGTCGAGGCGTCCCCCGTCCGCGCCCTTCTCATCAGCGGCCCGCTGTTCTGGCACGGCGGAAGCCAAGTATGAAGTATGAAGTATGAAGGATGAAGTGATTTCAGCCTGAAGCAGATAGCAGATAGCCGATAGCTTTGTATATGGGTGAGCATAACTACCCGATGTCCCGCGGAGTTCCCCTCCGCGGGATAAGTGTTATTCAGGGGCGCCAGCGGCGCGATTTTGTAGGAGTGGCCCGGGGGGGGCACCTGGGGCGCGGGGGAAGCCCGCCGGTCAAAGTTCAAAACGACGCGTTGTCGATTTTTTTCGGTAGCGCGGCACCTCAGTGCCGCCCCGACGCGCAGCGTCGGTTTAAAATGCCGCGCGCAGCGCCCTCACTTCATCCTTCATACTTCATACTTCATACTTGGAACAACTCCCTCAGTCGCTTCGCGACAGCTCCCTCGGAGAGGGAGCCTTTAAAGCCTCCCTCCCTGAGGGAGGTGGCGCGCGTCAGCGCGGCGGAGGGAGTTTTTTGTCCACC
>JAILDS010000315.1 GCA_024689165.1 Clostridia bacterium | reverse complement strand
AGATATGGGACGGCAGGCTCGGCATGGCTCTTTCCGAGGGCTGCGTCAGACTCGATATCAACAACGCGAAATGGATATATGACAACTGCCCGATAGGCACGAAGGTCGTCGTATACCACAGCTGAGTCTCTTAACATCGGTTTTCGAGCCGGCTTGATTTGTCATTCGCCGCGGGATGTGATCCTGCGGCGAATGTTTGTTTTTGTTTGAAAAATTACGTAATATTTAATATCTTGTTAACAACTCGAGAACAGAATAGTGTTAATGTATATTAAATATATAGTTTACGGGTTTTGTCAGCGTTGTTCTGCTGACCTGTGAAACGGAACGGAAGGGGAAAATGTCTTTTAAGTCAAAAAGAGCCGTTATCGGTTCATGTATCGCGCTGTTCGCCAACATGGGGATGAACTCGACCTTCACGGTCTTCCTTATGTCGCTTCTGACAAA
The DNA here is from genome assembly GCA_024689165.1 of Clostridia bacterium. Classification (GTDB taxonomy): domain Bacteria; phylum Bacillota; class Clostridia; order Oscillospirales; family Acutalibacteraceae; genus JAILDS01. The sequence goes on along the minus strand of JAILDS010000315.1, from coordinate 9,493 downwards.
ATGGCCGGACGCCGCTCCCGTCATGCTCATGCCGATCACCGTCGGCTGTGCCATGTCTTTCATCTGTTCGTCTTTCCTTATGGGGCCGCTTATGAAAAAGCTGACGCCGCGTTCCGTATTCCTGCTCTGCGCCGTCCTCGGCGCGGTGTATAACTGCGCCTACGCCTTTGCTCCGAGCTACACCGTGATAATCATCGCCTCGATCTTCGGAGGTCTGGTCCTGAGCCTCGGTACGCACGCAATGGGCGTGAACGCCGTCACCCCGTATTTCGGCGAATTCGGCAAGAAGGTCGGCGTTATCATCGGCATCGTCCTCGCTTCCGCGTCTGTCGGAGCCGCAGTGTTCTCCTTCGCGCCCGGCCTCATAGAGCTGACCGGCAGCCTTCGCAACGCTTATCTTGTCATCGGCGCGGTAGTAGTCCTGTGCAACTTAGCGGCATATTTCATCATACCCAAAACGGAAAAGCCCGCTGCCTCCGCCGCCGGTTCTGCCGGCGCGGCTGACTCAGACCTGCAGGGGCTTTCCATGAAGGACGCTCTGAAGACGCCGTCCTTCTGGCTTGTTTTTATCGGCATATTCTGCATGACAGTCATGTATCAGGGGCTTTGCGGCCATCTGCCGACTTTCCTGAAGGTCCTCGGCATGGAGGAAACCCGCGCAAACTCGATGCAGGGCATAATGCAGTTCGTCGGCATATTCTTCGTGCTTTTCGGCGGCGCGATAGTCAGTAAGATCGGCGTCAAGGGCCTTATCCTTCTCTCGGGGCTCCCGCTGTCCGCGGGCTGCCTGCTGTTCGGCTTTGCCTTCAAGGACCCCACCGCGATATGGTTCGCGACTATCTGCTCCGTGCTGTGCGTTTCCGGCGCTTTGATCCTGAATATCTGCCCGGTGATCACGCCCACGCTGTTCGGTAATAAAGAGATGAACCGCATCAACGCTATCTATTCCGGCGGAGTGTTCTGGGGCGCCGCCGCAGTGGCCGCGCAGATACTCAATTTCGCGATCACCTCCGACTCGTCCGGCGCCGCCCGTTACGACCGCGGATTCCTTCTCGCTGTGATCTTCGGCGTCGTGGGCATGGTCCTCCTTTTTGCCTCGCTGCTGAAAAACCCCATGCGCGGCTTGAAGGCCTCCGCCGGCGCCGGAAAATGATCGGCAGGTCCCCGAACGACCGGAAGGAACGTTTCCCGGCCTCGGGAACTGTCCCCTTGCCGCTTTCCGAATAAAAAGAGGTTATGAACAAAGAAAAATTCCTGATAAGGCCGGAAGAGGTCGAAAGCTTCACGACCGTTTACCAGATACTCGACCACGCCGCCCGCAGATATCCCGATAAGGCGGCTTACCGACAGCTCGAAAACCGGAGCGATGAGAGCTCTGTCACGTTTTCGGAGCTGAAGAATGACGTTCTCGCTCTGCGCGAGGCTCTTCTCGAACGCGGATACAGGGGCCGGCACGTCGCCGTGATGGGCGAAACGTCCTATCAGTGGATAACGGCGTATATGGCTCTCGTCAGCGGGGTCGGCGTGTGTGTGCCTATAGACAGGGAGCTTCAGCCGGAAGCGATCTCGGCGCAGCTGAAAGACTCCCGGGCGGATACGGTCTTCTGTTCCGCACGGTCGCTCAAAAAGCTCCGGTCCGCGCTTGAAAGCTGCCCCGGCGTCAAAACCTTCGTTGTGATGCGGGGCGGCGATGAAAACGACGCGCAGCAGGGCTTTCTTCGCTTTTCGGACCTTGTCGAAGAGGGCAGGGAGCTGCTCGGAGGGGGAGCGGGAAAGCTGCCCCCGGAGCAGACCGATCCCGACGAGACCGCCGTCATCATCTACACGTCCGGTACCACCGGCGCGAACAAGGGGGTCATGCTGTCCAACCGCAACATCATGGGTACTCTCAGGGGCTGCGCAAGGCTGCTTCACTACCCGGACGTGAGCTTTTCCGTGCTGCCGATCAACCATTCCTACGAGCTGCACGCGCATATCATGAGCTGCATGTACTGCGGCACGACCGTATGCATCAACAACGACCTTAAATATCTTGTCAAAAACCTTGAGCGCTTCAGGCCCGAGATGAGCTGTATGGTGCCGATGATGCTCGACCTCATCGTCAGAAAGCTCAAAAAGCAGATCGCCGACTCCGGGAAGCAGAAGGAGTTCGACAGGGGCGTGAAGCTCAGCCGGGCTCTCCGAAAAGTCGGTATCGATATCAGGCGCAGAACTTTTGCCGAGGTCCTGCGGCCGCTCGGAGGAAGACTGCGTATGATAGTCTGCGGAGGCGCGGCACTGAATCAGGATACCGCGGACTTCCTCGATAACATCGGCATCGAGATATATAACGGCTACGGCATAACGGAGTGTTCCCCGGTCGCCGCGGTCAACCCGCTGGGCAAGGCGCGGCGTTTCAGCGTCGGTCACCTTCTGCCCACGATGGAGGCGAGGATATCCGACCCCGACGCGGACGGCAACGGAGAGATACAGCTTCGCGGCGACAACGTCATGCAGGGGTACTGGAACCTTCCCGAGGACAGCGAAAGGGTATTCACTTCCGACGGATGGTTCAGGACCGGCGATATCGGTCATATAGACAGGCATAACTTCCTTTATATAAGCGGCAGGCTGAAGAATCTTATCATCCTTCCGAACGGCAAAAACATCTCTCCGGAGGAAATCGAGGAGGCTCTGATGAAGAGATTGCCTTACGTAAAGGAATGCGTCGTATACGCGGACGAGAGCAATACGGGCATATACGCCATTTGCTATCTTGACGAGGATTTCAGGGCGGAAAACTCTCTGACCGACTCAGCCGCGGCGAAAAAACGTCTTCTTGACGACGTTTCCCTGTTCAACAGCGAAATGCCGTCCTACAAGAGGATCACCGACGTTCAGATCAGCGACTCCGAGTTCGAAAAGAACACGACGCATAAGATACAGCGGTTCAAGATCGCGGCGGTCGCTTCAAAAACGAAGGTATAGATCCCACGGCGGCAGCGCAGGCCGCAGGCCGCCGTACGGAAATAAAAAAACCTGTAAGGAGAAGTCAAAATGTTAGAAAAAATCATCGATATACTGCTCGAATACAACGACCTGCCGAGAGAATCCATCACCACACAAACGCGTTTTCTGGCCGACCTTCACATGAATTCGCTCGACATCATGGATATGGTCGGGCGGTTTGAGGAGGCGTTCGGCGTAGAGATCCCGACCGAGGACCTGAACTCCATTTTCACTGTGGGCGACCTTGTCGCCTATCTTGAAAAGCTTGTCTGAGGGGGAAAAATGAGCGAACCGAGTTATTTCCGCCTGTCATCGGATCAGGTCGCGCTTCTGGTGTACGTCGCAGGAGCGCCGAGAGCGCTTCTGAATATGCCCGTGCGCGTCGATATAGAAGACGAGATCGATGAAGAAAAGATACTTGAGGCATTGAAGCTCACGGTCAAGAGGCTCCCGTTCTGCCGCATCCGCATGCATGAGTACGAGGAAGAGAAGTTCTGGCAGTATTACTCGGACGAGGAGCCGACGGGCATCGAGCTCGTGGACATGTCCGACAAAAGCGAGGAGGACGTGGACGAATACCTTCTCGACAAAGCCCGCGAGCCCTTCCCGAACAACTATAACGACGAACAGCTCTACGATGCGAAGCTCATTCGCCGCCCCGGCGGGAAGCATACCGTCTTTTTCAACGGTTACCACATGATAATGGATTCCGTAGGCCTTATAACCGTCATCACTTATTTCGACAAGGTCTACACGGCTCTTGTCAACGGCACCGAGCTTCCGCCCGAGGGGATCGGACCGGAGAAGCACATCGAAAAGTCGTGGAAATACAAGGAGTCGCCCAAGGCGCAGGCCGATATCGACTGGTGGCGCTCCGTGTTTTCGACCGAGCCGCATTTCACGTCCATGAATCCAAGACCGAGCGTGGAATACGTTGAGGGCAAGAACTACGGACTCCCGCTGAGGATGGACCAGTTCCTGTGCGACTCTCTCGTAATAAGAATACCTGCCGAAACCGTAAAGAAGATCAACGACGCCGCGCTTGCGAACAATATGTCCGCGCAGATCTACTACGCTCTCGCGGTCCGCACGTGGCTGTACCTTATGAGCGGGAGCACCGACGTCTGCTTCGATACCACCGGTGCTCGGCGCAGCGCGCTGTTTGAAAAGGACTGCGGTATGACCATGGCGCACCAGATCGTCTGGCGGTCCGATATCCCTGGTTCGTCGACCTTTGCCGACGCGCTCAGGAAGCTCGATATCACGCAGAAGGATATGTATCGTCACATCAGCGTCGAGCTGAAGGATTTCCTGCCGTGGACGAACGAGAGATACGGCTTCCCGGAGGACGCGATATTCCGTTCGCTCGTCTTTACGTACCAGCCGTACTTCAATACCGACGGCGTCGGACTGAAATTCACCGCGAACCACGTCAATACCGGGTATGCTTTCCAGCCGCTGTACCTCAACCTGATGCCGCACGACGACTCGGGCGACCTGTACGCAGACTATCTTTATTCGTTTACTTATCTTGACGGTGAAAACCTCAAAAGGTTCCACGAGTTCATGATCAGGTTCATCCTTGCCGGTATAGAAAGCCCGGACAGCACGATAGACGAGCTTGCGGCAAAGTCCGTCCCCGCTTCCGACGGCGAATAATGATCGCCCGAACGGGTGGTTTCGGGATACGGTTCATTCCGTATAAGAACGCTCTTTACGGGGGCGCCGGGTTTTTGCCCGGCGCCCCTTCGCCGTATCGGCTTGACAAAAATCCCGCGAGATAGTAATATCCAGATCAGAGGAGGTAATCCGACATGAAAAAGCTTATATCGATTCTGACGTGCGCCGTGTTTTTATGCTGCACGCTTATTCCTGCGGTTTTCGCGGCTGCGACGGCGAGGGAGACCGGGCTTCGCTTCAACTCCGACGGCAGGTTCAAGATAGTGCAGTTTTCCGACATCCAGGACGGTACCTATCTGAGAGCCGCGACAAAGAGCTTCCTCAAAAAGACAGTCGAGTCTGAAAAGCCCGACCTTGTGGTGCTCACAGGCGACAATATCGCCGGCTACTGGGCGAAGTCGCCTGCCAAATCGACGCACGCCATCAAACAGTTCATGAACATATTCGAGTCCCTCGGCGTGCCTGTCGCCATAGTGTTCGGCAACCACGACGACCAGGACAGCGGTTTTTCGAAGGAAGAGCAGATGGAGGTGTACAACAGCTTCTCGGTCAGCGTGTCCCTTGACGAGGGCGACGCGCTTTCAGGCTGCGGCACCTATAACGTACCGATCCTCTCCTCCGACGGCAGCAAGGTCGCTTTCAACGTCTGGATGTTCGATTCAGGTACCTACGACGAGGGCGACGGTTACGATTACGGCTACGACCACGTACACGCCGATCAGGTAGAGTGGTACAAAAACAAGTCCGACGAGCTCAAAGAAGCCAACGGCGGCGAGCCCGTCTATTCCATTGCATTCCAGCACATCATAGTCGGCGAGATATGGGACGCTCTCAAGGAGGTCGGGGAAGGGACCGAGGGAGCCGTGGAACACGACGGCAAATACTACGTGCTTCCCGACGACGCGCAGGGCGTCCTGCACGAGACTCCCTGCCCCGGCGGCAGGAACGACGGGCAGTTCGCGTCCTTCCTTGAGCAGGGCGACGTGCTCGCCACCGTCAGCGGGCATGACCACGTGAACACCTTCGTCATTCCCTATCGTGGCGTGGACATCATCAACACGCCCACCTGCGGCTTCCGTTCCTACGGAGAGGTAGAGACCAGAGGCGCGAGGGTGTTTGTCATCGACGAGGCCGACACCTCCGTTTACGAGACCTATCTCGTTTCCGCCGACGAGGTACTCGGCGGCTCCGCAGACACAGCGGTGCTGTACAAGCTGCAGCTGTTTTTCAAAAGGGTCAGCGATTTCTTCAAGGACCTGAGGAACAGGATCGAAGCCTTCTTCGGCGCCTGAACCGCTGATTTGAACAACGATCGGGCGGGCCTGAGCGCTCGCCCGCGTTCATGCACCCGGATACGGAAAGGCGGGTATGATAATGGAAAAAATAAGACGGGACGCCTCCGGCGTTTACCGCTGGGTATATGAGATGAGCCTGTTGAGCAACCCGTGGATCTTCGTGCTGACCGCGAAGGTCATCTTCGGCGTGACTGCCGGAGTATGGCTGTTCATCTCGATAATCACGTGTATCGAGGACGGGTCTTTGTCGGGGTTCGTCACGCAGCTCCCGCTGCTGGGGATCATCGGCGGTATCATGGCGGGCCTGCTCGTCATCGGCTATCTTATCTACGCCGCGATCATGGGCGGCAAATATATAGTTGAGTTCACGATGGACGAAAAGGTCCTCGTTCACAGGCAGGTCGAATCTCAGGCGAAAAAGGCGAAAAAGATCGGCGAAGCGACCGTGATAGTCGGCGCGCTCGCAGGAAATCCGACCACGGTAGGCATAGGATTGACCCACGGCGGGAGGAATACCTCGACGACGGAGTTCTGCCGCCTGCGCAAGGTCGTGCTCCGCCGCAGGCGCGGGGTCATAAAGCTCATCGGCGGGGGACATAACGAGGCCTACGCGGACGGGGAGGATTTCGATTTTCTGGTGGATTTCATCCGCTCGCACGCCCCGGAAGGCGTCGTCTGGAAAGGGAAATAGGTCCCAGGAACACAGACTGCCGTCCCCGAAACCGCCGTATCACAAAAAAACGCGCGCCGTCATCCGACGGCGCGCCGCATTTTTAAACTATCCAAATAATCAAAGTGCTATCAGCTATCTGCTATCTGCTAACAGCTATCAGCTGATCAAATTGCAATCAGCGACTTCTTCACGTCCGTCGGCGGGGTGTAGACCGGCTCGTCGGGGCTGTTCTGAGTCAGCAGCATGAAGTCGACCTTCATCAGCGGGGTCTCGGGCAGGCGGGGCAGCTCGACGACGTCCCTCGGGACGGAGAATTTCGAGAAATTCTTTTCTATCAGGCCGAGCATTTCGTTCACGCGCGCTTCGTCGCGCTCCGCGCCGTCCTTGTAAGAGACGAAGAGCCTTATTATCTGCTTGCCGTTCGCGTCGAAGCCCTTGACGCAGCAGGCCTGGTCGACGTATTCGAGCTCACAGAGCATCTTTTCGATATCCGACGGGTAGACGTTGTAGCCGGAGATGATAATGACCCTCTTTTTCCTGCCGGAGAAGTAATAGAAGCCGTCCTCGTCGCGCCAGCCGAGGTCGCCGCTCCTGACCCAGAGCTTGCCCTCGAAATCCTCCTCGAGCCCTTCGCCGTTGTGCCCGTCGTCCGTATAATATCCGCTCATTATCGTCGGGCCGGCCACCACCAGCTCGCCGACCTCGCCGACGGGCATCGGGTTGCCGCGGTCGTCCCAGACGTCCATTTCGACGCCCTCGATCGGCACGCCTATGGAATTGGGCTTGAAAACGTCGTTGGAACAGGTGCAGCAGACCGAGCCGACCTCGGTCAGGCCGTAGCCCTGGCGCAGGCGGCAGACAGAGCCCCACTTTTCAAGGTATGAGTTGAACTCGTCGAGCCAGACCTGCGGGGCGTCGTCGCCGCCGCAGAAAGCGAGCCTGAGGTTCTTGAGGCACTTGTTGTCGAACTTTTTGTGCTCCATGAGCTTTTTGAACATCACCGGGATGCCGACTATGCCGACGACGCAGTTATGCCGCATCAGGTAATTGAAGTAACCAGCGTCGAATTTCATCATCGGGATGAGCTTCGCGCCGTTGCACATGGCCATGTGCATGGCGACCGACAGCCCGAAGCAGTGGAACAGCGGCAGCACTATGACCTCCGCGTCCTCGCCGGGGCGGTGGATCCTGTCGAGCTTGGACATCCTGAAAACTATCTCGTTTATCGCTCTTGAGGTGAGCTTTATCGTTTTCGCCTTGCCGGTGGTGCCGCCGCCGTTGAGGTAAACGGCGGTCTTATCGCAGTCGCAGTGATCCTTAACGTTGGCTTTGCGGAACCTTTTGACCGCAGTGAGATAATCCTCGCGGCTGACGAGCTTCGGGAAAGCTTTTTTCATGATGAGCTCCGCTCCGCCGATCGCGCCCTTGGCCGCCAGCGGGCCGTAGTCCGACGTGTGCGCGACCAGCACGGGGAGTTTAAGGGAGTTGAGCATCTCGATATAGTCCTTGCTGAGAAGGTCGAGTATCATCACGCCCTTTGAGCCGAGGGACTGTATGATCTCCTTCACGGCTTCGGCGGGCAGCAGCGGATGGATGAAGTTCACGATGACGCCGACCTTGTTGAGAGCGTAGAAAGCGACTATGGACTGGACGGTCGTCGGCATGAAGACGGAATAGACGTCGCCGGGCTGAAGCCCCAGCTCGACTCTGAAAAACGCCGAAAGCGCGTCCATATCGGCGATTATCCTTTTGTTTGAATACTTTTTAGACAGATGCTGCTGGCACCAGTACTCGCCGTATTCGTCGGTACACGCCTTGTAGTATTCGTAGCAGCTCATATTCCCGGGTTCGACCATGACGTCCTCCTGAATGTAACGAAATTGTGACTTTTCCTTAAGATTTGTTAATAAACAGTACACATACACGTATCACTGTTGACATCATACAGTAAATCAAGTATAATTACATCGTCCTAAAGGCGATTATTACGGACTATTTTTCGGAGGGCGCGTCAAATTGAGCAAAACGTTTGCAAACCCTTTTATCCTGACGATGGGGGAGTTCGCTTCCGGCGGAGCGGACGATTTTGTCGCCGGGATATCCGATCCGACGGAGCGCCGGCTCGCTTCGGCGGAGCTTGCGTATTACCGCGGGAACATCGCCTTCGCGAAAAATGAATTCGGCGAGCTGCTGGACATACAGACCGAGCTCGACGAGCCCGATTCCGCCCGCGGCGCGGGGATAACCCTGGGCTACGTGCTCGCATCTCTCGCCTGCGGCGACGTCGAGACCGTCAAAAACAGCCTTGAGTTCGCGCAGCTTATGAAAGAGGAGAGCAGGGCGGTCGAGTTCTTCGAGATATATCTGAACATACTCATCCAGAATTTCCGCGCGATCAATTTTCCCCCGGTGGGCATAACCTCCTTCGACGGGCTCGAATCCGTAAGACCGATGGCGTTTTTCGCCTATTCGCTCTATCTTATTGAGACCGACAGCCGCGAAAGAGCCGTCGGCATGGCGGAGAGCGCGCTCATTTTCATGAAAAAGCCCTGCCCGATAGCGACCATACAGCTCTGCCTGAACATTTCCGTCGGCTATATGCTCATGCGCGTCTGGGACAAGGCCGAATACTATTTCCGTCTGGCGTGGGAATACGCCGAGCCCGACGGGATAATCATGCCCTTCGCCGAGCGGCGCACCGCGCTTTCCGGTATGCTCGAGCGCTGCCTCAGGTTTGAAAGGCCCGAGAGCTACAAAAAGATCAGCGCTCTGGCAAAGGATTACAATTCGGCGGTCATCGCGGTGCACAACGCCGTCACCGGGGACAGTATCCCCGACTGCCTGACCCAGATAGAGG